>JBFFCW010000038.1:0-15790 GCA_041559695.1 Desulfobacterales bacterium | reverse complement strand
TCGCAGATGACATCAGGGAAAAAGCCGGTTTCGAGATCGATACTCAAATCGCGATTTACGATCCAGCGCGGCGCGTCGCATGCTGCCTGTGGGTTTTGACCATAGTCAAAAATCCGAACCATCATTTGAACGTGTCCCTGGGCTTGCAGATGCCCACCCATGACGCCGAAACTCATCAACGCTCGGTCATTTTGCGTTACGAAGCCCGGAATGATGGTATGGTATGGGCGTTTGCCGCCATCCACACAGTTCGGATGCCCCTCCTCTATGACAAATCCGCAGCCCCGATTTTGCATACTGATTCCGGTACCGGGGATCACGATTCCCGATCCAAAACCCATATAATTCGATTGGATGAACGACACCATCATACCGCTTTTATCGGCAGCAGTAAGGTACACGGTGCCGTGATCCGCCGGGAGCGTTGCGACCGGATGGGTTGCGCGATCCATTCTTATTTGCCGGGCGCGTTTTGTTAGAAATTCCCGCTCCAAAAAGCCAGATGGGCTTGCCGGCATATAATTTGGATCGGCGATGTGGCGGTGGGCTTCGGCAAAAGCAATTTTCATGGCCTCGATCTGTAAGTGGAGGCTATCGGCCGAACCGATCGGATATTTTTGCATATCGTAATCGCGCAAAATGCCCAATGCGATCAAGGCGGCAAGCCCCTGTCCATTGGGTGGAATTTCATGCAGACGTTTTCCCCGATAGTCAATTGAAATCGGTTCAACCCATTCAGCGGCGTGGTTTTCCAAATCCTCCCGGGTTATGGCGCCGCCGTTTGTCGTCGCGCACTCTACGATTCGTTTAGCCAGATCGCCCCGATAGAAAGATTCACCCTGGCTTTGAGCAATGGCCGTTAACGACATCGCCTGGTCGGGGCAGGAAAACAGCTGGCCTGCACGGGGTGCCCTGCCCCCCGGCAAAAAGGTCCTGCCAAACTCCGGAAAACCCGGGTAAGCCTTCTCAACATCGCGCCAGCGCGCGGCGGTGATCGGTGAAACGATGAAGCCGTTTTGGGCATATTCAATGGCAGGCGCAAACAGCCCGGCAAATGGTAATTTGCCAAACCGTTGCGAAAGTTTCACCCAGGCATCCACCGCACCCGGCACAGTGACCGCATCCCAGCCGAGCAGCGGCATTTCTTTTAACGTTGAAAAGCGTTTATAAGTCCAGGCTCCGGGCGATTTGCCGGAACCGTTCAATCCAAATAATCTGCCTTTGCGCCAAACCAGGGCAAACGCGTCGCCACCAATTCCGTTGCCGGTGGGCTCAACCACCGTTAAGGCAATAGCGGCTGCCAGGGCGGCGTCTATGGCATTTCCCCCCTTAACCAGCATTTGCAAACCGGCCTGAGCTGCCAGAGGTTGCGAGGTGGCCACAACATTTCGCGCAAATATCGGCATCCGTTGAGACAGATATGGAAATTCCCACGAAATTTTCATAGTTTTTTAGACCGCATTTTAAAACCGTATCCACAGATTTCGCAGATTTACGCAGATAAGTAAAGCTCAAAGCTGTCCGCAGATTCCGCAGATAAGTAAAGCTCAAAACTATCCGCAGATTACGCAGATTACACAGATCACAAAAATAAGTCAGGTAAAATTAGCCACGGACCCACACGGACACACACAAACACTTCAAAACGGGTTCAATGTTATCCGCAGACCTGTCCGCCATTCTTTGTCGGGGATTACGCTGATTCACGCAGATTAAAAAAAGGTTCGAGACAGCGTGCAGAGGGCCTCGCGTTCCGCGCGACGACCCCACAAGTAAGGTTCAGGGCTCAAAACTTCAGGGCTGAGTGCAGCGGACGGGGGGCTGCGGGTCAAAGGAGCGGTCCTGCGGACCTTGCTGAGCACTGCGCGCCCCTTATTTTGAATTTTCAGGTTCGATCTGCTCAACATCGCCTGGTGTTGAGTTTTATTGACTTCTCAAAGGGTTCTGTTAAAATTGGTTGTGCCCGAAGATCGAAAAACATTCATCCTTTAACCCCACGACGGATAAAGAATGATTCAGCGCAATTAAATATCCCGCCTCTAAAATTTCGGAGCGGGATTTTTTAACCAGCCTGATTGACAAGCAAGCAACAGAAAACCTTTTACCATCTTTGAAAGCGTCGTTCGTTTATTCGATCTGCTGTATACAACAAATGAGCTAAAATTAAAAATGATCTAAAATGCCTAAAATTACGGATTCGCTGCGCTCTATCTTTGATCATAAATACGATCGTTCGACCCAGAGGCTCTCGACCGTTACAATTCCTCAATTTCAGGCATTTTAGGTCATTTTAGGCACTTCTAACTTTGGGACACCTCTGTCACCTTTTTTTTCTGTCTTCGAAGATGAGCGGCTAATTTTGAGATCGGTTATCATAATTAATATATGGAGGATCGGGTGTGAAGACACTGCATTTAAAGACGATTTCGGCCCTGGTGATCCTGACCCTGTCTACGCTGTTTCATGGCGCCTACCAGGGGCATGCGGCCAGCGACGAGGGGCGGAAAATCTATTATACATTGTTAAAAGGCACCATCAATAACAAACTGGCCGATGATTTCGCAGGCGTTTTGAAAGAAGCCGAAAAGGCCCATGCGAAAGTCCTTATCCTGGAAATCGATACTTTCGGCGGCCGGCTGGACGCGGCCGTGAGAATCAAGGACAAATTAGTTGACACAAAAATAAGCACGATCGCTTTCGTCAATAAAAAGGCAATCTCGGCAGGCGCTTTAATATCGCTGGCCACAAAACATATCGTTATGGCCCCGGGAAGTACCATCGGAGCTGCCACACCTGTAAAACTTACCTATTGGGAAGAAAAGCCGGTCAGTGAAAAAGTTATATCCTATTTCAGGAAAGAGATGAAATCAACGGCCGAGGCCGGCAACCACCCCGGGAATCTTGCTGAGGCGATGGTCGATCCCGATCTTCAGATTGCGGGGGTCGTGGAAAAAGGCAAGCTCCTGACCTTAACCACCAAAGAAGCCATACGTCTAAAAGTGGCTGAGCACGAGGTCAAAGACCTGGCGGAACTTTACCAAAAGTTTCAACTCGAGGGGATCGCAATAGAAAATCGCCCGATACCCTGGACGGAGAAAGTCGCAAATCTGATGCCCGACGAGAAAACCATATTTAATCCAACATTACTATGGTTTCTGCTGGGCCTGGCACTGATATTACTGGAGTTTGTGGTGCCCGGTGTCATCCTCGTTTTCTTTGGGATCGGTGCCTGGGCTGCCGCGGCCACAAGCTACTTCGGCCTGACGGCATCTTTTCAGTCCCAGCTGCTGGTATTTGCGGTCACTTCGATTCTGCTTCTGGTGGCCCTCAGAAAATGGATTAAGGGCAAATTTTACGGACATGTGGGCGATGTGCAGGACCAGACTCAAAATTTAGACGAATTCAGCGGGCAAAGTGTCGTCGTCCTGCAGGACGTGATTCCAAACAAGATGGATGGCGCGGTTGAATTCAAAGGCGCCAGATGGCGTGCGGTTTCCGATGAGCATATCAAAAATGGTGAAATGGCTATCATAACGGGCGTTGATGGAATCATTTTGAAAGTTCAAAAAAAAGAGGAGGGCTAAAATGGATAACATCGGTACCATTGTAACCATCGGTATTGTCATACTTGTTGTCATTACCATTATTAAGACCGCTCGAATCGTGCCACAGAAGTCGGCTTTCATCGTCGAGCGGCTGGGGAAATACGCAAAGACGCTGGAGGCCGGGTTTCACATACTGTTTCCTTTTATCGAACGGGTTGCCTATAAGCATTCTCTAAAAGAGGTCGCCGTCGACGTTCCCTCGCAGAGTTGCATCACCCGGGACAATATTGCCGTGGAGGTTGACGGCGTTTTATATTTGCAGGTAATGGATCCCGCAAAAGCAAGCTACGGTATCGATAACTATATGTTTGCTTCAACGCAGCTGGCCCAGACGACCATGCGTTCAGAAATTGGAAAACTCGAGTTGGACCGCACATTTGAAGAGCGCGAGAATATAAACGGCGCCATCATCGAGGCGGTTGATAAGGCATCTGATCCCTGGGGGGTAAAGATTACGCGGTACGAAATTAAAAATATTGAACCCCCGGATAGCGTAAAAGACGCTTTAGAAAAACAAATGAGAGCCGAACGTGAGAAACGGGCGGCCATAGCTGAATCCGAAGGGCAGCGTCAGGCCATCACAAACGTTGCCGAGGGCGACAAACAGGAAGCGATAAAGAAATCCGAAGGCGAAAAAATGAAAAGGATAAACGAGGCAGAAGGCCGCGCCCAGGAAATCGAACTGGTTGCCACTGCAACTGCCGAAGGTATCCGGAAAATTGCCGAATCAATCAAGGCACCGGGCGGGGAACAAGCGGTCAATCTGCGCGTCGCCGAACAGTATATCAAGGAGTTCGGAAATCTGGCCAAAAAGAACAATACCGTGATCATCCCTTCGAATCTGGGTGATATTGGCGGCATGGTCGCTTCGGTGACCAGTTTGCTTAAATCTTCTGCCTTAAGCTCTAAGAAGCCATCCGATCAGACGGATTAAGAAATTTTAGTTCAAAACCAATAGCGGCATCAGGGCGTGTGTGTAAAGGGGTCAAGTCCGGGTTTGACGCTTGCTTTAATTCGTTAAGGGTCAGACCTACACCTGACCCTTTTACGTTACGGACAGAAGGAAAGGTAAAAAGTCCTTGCTATCGTATAATGAATGATTAATATTCGCTGTCCGGTTCGTCTAAAAATACGTTAACGCCAACGGAAAGTTCGAAAACGATGACGGAAGCACAGCGAAACAAGAGCTTAAGAAACATTGCCATCATTGCCCACGTCGATCATGGCAAAACCACCCTGGTGGATGCCATGTTCCGCCAAAGCGGCCTGTTCAGAGACAATCAGGAGGTCGACGAACGGCTCATGGACACCCTGGACCTCGAGCGGGAACGCGGCATTACGATCGCGGCCAAAAACTGCTCGGTGATGTGGCGGGACGTGCGCATCAATATCATCGACACGCCGGGCCATGCGGATTTCGGCGGGGAAGTGGAGCGGGCGCTGTCCATGGTCGACGGTGCGCTCCTGCTGGTCGACGCCTCCGAAGGGCCGTTGCCCCAAACCCGGTTTGTTCTGAAAAAGGCCCTGGAAGCCGGCTTGAAAATCATCGTGGTCATCAACAAGATCGATCGCCAGGACGCCCGGCCGGAACCGGTTCTGGATGAGATCTATGATCTGCTGATCGACCTGGACGCCAGCGACGAACAGCTCGAGTTTCCCCTGCTGTACGCGGTGGGTCGCGACGGTATCGCCCGCAGAGCACTGGACGAAGCGGGAGAAAACCTTCACGCGCTGATGGACACGATTATTGAGGAGATTCCGGGTCCTTTCTACGATCCCGAGGCGCCGTTCCAGATGCTGGTATCGGACCTGGGCTATTCGGATTATCTGGGGCGGCTGGCAATTGGAAAAATCTTCAACGGTACGGCCCGCTCGCGCGACGCCCTGGTCTGCATCGGCAAATCCGGGGAAAGTTTACCGCTCAAGGTCTCAAAACTGCAGGTCTACGACGGGATCACCCTCAGGGAGATGGATGCGGTCAGGGCCGGGGACATCGTGGTGCTGTCGGGCGTCGAAGCGGTCGAGATCGGGGATACCATCTGTAACCGGGAGGCGCCCCGGGCCCTGAGGCGAATCGCCGTTGACGAACCCACCGTATCCATGAAGTTTTCCATAAACGATTCACCGCTGTGCGGCCGGGACGGAAAATATGTTCAACTGAATCGAATCCGTGAACGCCTGATGCAGGAGACGCGCCGCAATGTGGCCATCCGCCTGGAAAACGGCGGCGACCGGGACACCCTTCTGGTCAAGGGCCGCGGGGAGTTTCAACTGGCCATCCTCATCGAGACCATGCGCCGGGAGGGCTATGAATTCTGTGTCGGGCGACCGGAAGTCATCTACCGCTATGAAAAAAATCAGAGACTCGAGCCCATCGAGCAGCTGCTGATCGACTGCGAAGAGCGCTTTATGGGAGTGGTTACGGAAAAACTATCGATTCGCAAGGCAAAGATGACGCACCTGACCAACAGCGGAAACGGCCGGGTGAGAATGGCGTTTTCCGCACCGGTCCGGTCTTTGATCGGATACCGTGACGAGTTTCTGACGGATACCCGGGGCACGGGCATCATGCATTCCCAGTTCAGCGGCTACGAACCCTTCAGAGGGGAATGCCCCAGCCGGTTCACCGGCTCCATCGTTTCCGACCGCAACGGACACGCCGTGCCCTATGCCCTTTTCAACCTGGAACCCAGAGGACGGCTGTTCATCCTGCCGGGCGATTCGGTGTACGAGGGAATGATCATCGGCGAGCACAACCGGGGCAGTGATATTAACGTCAACCCCTGCAAGGAAAAGAAATTGTCCAACATGAGAGCGGCCGGAAAGGACGATAACGTCACGCTCTCACCCATCAAACCGTTCACCCTGGAGCAGAACATCAACTTTATTCGTGAAGACGAGCTGGTGGAGGTCACGCCCCGGTCGGTACGGTTGCGAAAGGCGGTGCTCTCTGCCCAGAAGCGCCACACGCTTCGCGCCGGCCGCCTGAAAGCGGCTCAGGCAGCCTGACCCCTGAATCTTCAAGCAAGCGTCAAACCTGGACTCGGCCCCTTAATTTTTCACAAAACGCGACGCCCCTAATTTTCCCCAAAGATTTGCTGCGATTTTGCCCACTTGCTGACTCGGTCGGAAAAATGTATTTGATTTGTCAATTCTTGTGCGACAAAAAGTATCTTGAGCAACCAGCCTTATAGAATAGGTTGCTCGGATCAGAAAATATAGTTTTATAGATAAATAGTTAGATAGTTGATCGAATCCTGATGTTGTGTCCTACAAATACATTGCTAAATGACTGTCATTTCCGCGCAGAGCCTGCCCCCGTGCAGATGGGGGCTGGAGTCCAGTTCAAAGACGACTGGATTCCCGCCTGCCAGACTGTGTCGTAATTCAAAAAAGCGCTTAAATTCAGCCTGTCATGCCGAACCTGATCCGGCACCCAGCACTGTAACCAATTGAAAAAGCACTGGATTCCGGGTCAAACCCGGAATGACAAAAAGGCTCATTTTCTCCGCTTGCAGAGTACGACACAGTCTGCTGCACCGGAATGACAGATGGATAACACACCTCAATCCTTAAATAATATTTTCAACAATATTTCTGTTACACAACACTGACTCACCGGATTCTTTGGTTGCAGAAGGCTTTGGCCGGATGAGTTTTTTCTTGACAAATTTCGGGCAACCACCTATAAATTGAATGTAGCTACTTTATAGCTAAATTGTAGCTTATTTTTGGCTTGGGCAGGCCGCCACCGACCTTCGCCCGGTGCGGATTATCAGTAGAATACGGTCGCAACGGAATTTAAAACCCTTAAAATGGGAGGATTGGGAAAATGAAAATAAATCCGGATTTTGCTTCACCTTGTGGCCTTTATTGCGGGGTTTGCGCGATTTATATTGCCCACCGTGATAATAATCAAAAATTTAAGGCAGGGTTACTGAATCTGTATAAGGGAAACGTTCAGGGCAAGGGCGCGCTTCCCAACAGCGAAAATCTTTCTATAGACGATATTAAATGCGGCGGATGCCTGTCTGATGAACCTTTTATGCATTGCCGGCAATGCGAGATCAAGGCCTGCACCGAAGAAAAAAATTACGCCGGATGTCACGAGTGCGATGAATTTCCCTGCCAGCATATTGAAGACTTTCCCATGGCTGTTGGTAAAAAGGTTATTTTACGGGCTGTTCCGTATCGGCGGGAGGTCGGCACCGAAAAATGGATTGAAGATGAAGAAGCCCGCTATATCTGTCCTGAATGCGGCCATAAAGTTTTCCGGGGAGCTGTAAAATGTAATCAATGTAAAGTGAATTTGGATCTGGATTAGAACCGATCTCAAAATTAGCAGCTCATTTTCGAAGACAGAGAAAAAAAGTTCCAAAGGTGTTCTAAACTTAGAAGTGCCTAAAATGCCTAAAATGCCTGAAATTGAGGAATTCAACCCGTCGAGAGCCTCAGGGTCGAACGATCATATTTATAGTAAAAGATGGCGCGCAGCGAAACCATAATTTTAGGCATTTTAGATCATTTTTAATTTTAGCTCATTTGTTGTTGTAAGCACTTTTTATCGGTTTAAAACTGTACCATCGGGTGTTAAATGCTTTTTAGAGATAAGTTCTATTTTTTTGATACCGCAAAAGCGATTTCATTGATAACCGCATAACATATCGAATCAAAGGATTTTGATTTTCCATATATTGCCGGTTTTGGGCTCAGAAAGGCCGATCCGGACCATCACTTTGTGAATATATAACTATAAATTACAGGTGCATACCCTGTTACGGCCCATGGCCGCTCTCCGCTCTTATCCGATGATTTTTCCCTTGACAAACTCCGGGGAACCTTTTAAAGATACTTTATAGCTATATTGTAACTAATTTATAGCTGAAATTGCGCCGCCCCCGGGCAGGCGTCAACCTGGAGAGAAAGTGGTCGCCCCGAAAATAGAAACGGGCCTGAAAGAGATCGGCACAAAGCCAGAACATCCCGGCAAGCCCCCCAGGGCCAAGTTCAGGGTCTTCGGGGAAGAGATAATCGAAAAGGAAGTTAAGCCGTGCGGTAACACCGGCCGGGTTTACCTGCCTCTGGATTGGGTGGGCAAGCACGTTAAGGTCATTCGCCTCGAATGATGCGCAGCGGGATGGCCTTGAAATCGATCATGAAACGAAACGCATTCCACGGATTCAGGTAATATAGAAGGGAAAAATAATGAGGTACGCAGAAACAGGGTTTAATCTGGAAATCGATCTAACCCGCGGAAACATTGAGAAGGTGCAAACGGACCCAAGAGACACCGAGCTTTATCTGGGGGGTCTGGGCACGAACGCCAAGATATTGTGGGACAGGGTTCCGCCTGAGGTTGAACCCTTTTCTCCCGAGAACCTGCTGATATTCAGCGCCGGTCTTTTGTGCGGCACACCGGCTACCGGCTGTAATCGAACTATTGTTTCTACCATTTCTCCCCAGACCGAGTTAATGGCATTTTCAATGATGGGGGGTTTTTGGGCACCGGAATTGAAGTATGCCGGTTATGACAAGGTGATCCTGCGCGGCAAATCCCCCGATCTGGTGTATTTGTGGATAAAAGATGACAAGGTGGAAATACGTGATGCCGCTCATTTGAAGGGTAAAGGCGCTACGGAAACATCACAGCTCATCCGCAAGGAGCTCAATGAGCCCAAGGCTCAGGTGGCGTCTATCGGCCTGGCCGGTGAAAACAGGGTTTATTTTGCGTCCATCGAACAGGGCCGGTCCAGTGCCAGCCGGGGCGGAATCGGCGCGGTTATGGGAGACAAAGGCGTAAAGGCAATCGCTGTTCGCGGAACAGGAGACATTAATGTTGCCGATCCGGCTGCGTTCTTTGAGCTTTGCAACGAGGTGCTGGAATATATTAAATTCCGGGAAGACAATCCAATTCCGGGGGTGATGCCCATTTTAGCCGGGCTGGGGTCACCGCAAGAGATGCAAGTCCATGATGAGAAGTGGCACACCGAGAATTTCATGTGGGGAAATTCCCGCCACCGCAGAAAAGGTTTTTGGAACGAGGAAGTCGCCAAGCAGTGGACGGACACGATGACAACGGCGCGCACGCGGCTCATCAGTTGTTATAACTGCCCGATGAAATGCGGGGCCACCATTTCCATGCCGGGACTTCCAACCTACATGATGAAATGTTTTTCGAAACTGACCTACACCATGGCGGCCATGTCAGACCTGGATTTTGGCTTAAGAATCGCTCAACGTGCGACGGAGTACGGCGTGGACGGATTTTCAACACCGCAAGTTATGGCTTTCGCTTTTGAGCTATACGAAAACGGCATTTTAACTGACGATGACCTGCCGGGAATGCCCTCTGATAACAATGAGAGATTTTACTGGTTACTTGACAGAATTGTCCGGCGGGAAGGGATCGGGGATGTTCTGGCCAATGGCACCTACTGGGCGGCCAAAGAGATTGGAAACGGCGCAGATGAATATGCGCATAACAATATTAAGAAACATGAGCAGCTGCCCCTCAAACTGTCGATGCTCAACCCCATTTATTTCCTTATGTATGCTACCGGCGAGAAGATAAACATTACCCAGATTGAAGGGCAGTTCCCCCAGGCACCCTTTCCGACGAGAGAGGAGAGAGAAGCGTTTGTAAAGGATTGGTTCCAGGTTCCTGATGAAAAGTTTAAGCAATATTTTTTAGACTGGGAGCTGCGCGGCGAAAACTCAATTCCCTACTACCCAACTGTTGAAATGTCCTGTGATATAGTCGACTGGCAAGAGAAGATGCACTACATCGATGACGCCCTCGGCATGTGTGCCGGTTTGTCGTCATTTCCCCTGAAGCCGCCGTATCATATACACAATTACCCGAAATTTATCTCCGCCGGTGCCGGGATCGATATGGATGAAGCCAGTTTAACCAAAGCAGCCAAACGCTATCGAACTTTAGTCAGAGCCTTTAATATCAGAAGAGGCATGCGGCGAAAAGATGACAAGCCGCCAAAGAACCACTGGAAGAAAAGATTTCCCGAACTTGAAAAGGAACTGCTGGATACCTATTACAAATTCAAGGGGTGGAATAACGATGGTATTCCAACCCAGGAGTCTCTGCATGACCTGGATTTGGATTATGTGAGCGAAGACTTTATAGAGAGGGGGATCTTGACGGCTAGCGAAGATGCTCCTGCCAAAGAAACCTCAGAAGCCTCGGCGGAGTAATGCGAAGGGAGTTCTACCGTGAGTGGTGAGAAAAAGAAGAAAACAATTAAAACAATAAAAATCGATGTTGATAAATGCAATGGTTGCCGGGCATGTGAGGTCGTCTGCTCCTCTTTTCACGCTGCGCCGAAACATAGCAGCAACAATCCGGCCAGGGCCCGTATTCGGATAATTCGTGAGCCGCTCAGCGACATATATGTTCCGGTATACGCGGGTGAGTATACGCCAGCCGAATGTGCCGGCAGAGATAAATACACGATAGACGGAAAGGAATACGACGAGTGTGCCTTCTGCAGGGCTTCCTGCCCGTCCAGAGACGAGTTCAAGGAGCCCGATTCCGGCCTCCCGCTAAAATGCGATATGTGTGAAGGCGAAGAAGAGCCCTTGTGCGTGAAGGTGTGCCTGGCGGATGCCCTGGTTTTAGAAGAAAGGGAAGAGGAAGTCGAAGAAGAGGAAGAGGCGGAGGAGCTGGAGATCGGATTGGAATCATTGGCAAAAAAACACGGCGTGCAGAAGGTAAAGGATGCCCTTGCCCGAATGGCAGAGTCAAAAAAGCCTTAATTGAGCGAAAACTGCTCAATGGGGGTAGATGCAGAGGATAAATTAAACTGTGGAGAACGTAGCCGACTATAAAGAGATCGTTGATGTCATAAAAGAGTCCGGTGGAGACGGCTTTAAATTTTGCTATCAATGCGGGTTATGCGATACGGTTTGCCCGTGGAATCGGGTTAGAGCCTTTAGTATGCGCAAGATCATCCGCGAGGCTACGTTCGGTATGACCCAGGTAGAAGGTGAAGATATATGGCGCTGTACGTCCTGCGGAAACTGCCCCCGGCAGTGCCCCCGGGGCGTGAAAATAATCGAATCCGGCGTTTCCTTGCGCCGGATTGCCACCGAATACGGGGTCTTTCCCACTTCTGTGCGCTCTATCCGCACCATCAGCGGAAGCCTCACGGGCGAAGGTAATCCCTTGAACGAGAAGCGGGAAGACAGAGCAAAATGGACAGAAGGCCTGTCTGTAAAAACCTTCAGCGAGGAGATGGAAATTTTATATTTTCCCGGCTGCTACCTCAGCTATGACCCGAGATTAAAAAAGGTCGCTGTTGCCACAGCCAAGATCCTCAACAAGGCAGGGGTGGATTTTGGCATACTGGGCACCAAGGAGAACTGCTGCGGGGAGAGCATCCGCAAGACCGGCGACGAGGAATTATTCAAGCGCCTGGCCAAAGAAAACATCAAAACCTTTATCGATAATGGCGTAAGGAAGGTGCTGGTTTCTTCACCGCATTGCTACCATACCTTCAAAAACGAGTACCCCGAATTTATGGTCAACTTTGAGGTGGTTCACATCGCCCCATACGTATCAAAGCTTATCGATGAGGGCCGGCTTGAGCTCACCAAAGAGTACGCAAAGAAAGTGGCCTATCATGATCCCTGTTACCTGGGTCGGCACAATGGCATTTATGACGAGCCCCGGGAGGCTTTAAAGAAGATAGCCGGTTTGGCGCTGAATGAGTTGCCCGAGTCGCGGGAAAATAGTTTGTGCTGCGGCGGCGGCGGCGGCAGGATTTGGATGGAGACGCCCAGGGGTGAAAGATTCTCCGATCTGAGAATCGAACAGGCGGTGGCCGTTGGGGCCGATGAGCTGGTTACGTCCTGCCCGTATTGCATCACCCATTTTGAGGAAAGCAGGCTTGCTCTGGAGGAGAATGTAAGCTTAGAGATTAAAGACATTACGGAGATCATCGCAGAAGTAATTTAGAAGTGATTTCAAAACCCCATCTAAGGCCCAATGGCTGCGTTGTCCCACAAATTGAAATACTCACGTACTAACGTGTACGCTCCGTTTTCAATTCGCGGGACGCTTGATGCATACATTAATTTATTTAAGATTAGACATGTAATCCCGCAGCAGCGGGGCCCTTGAACCTGATCTGAGGTTTTTAAACCACTTCTACTGAAACATTAAATCTGGCAAAGGCGGATAGAAATGGAAAAAGAACGATTGCAGGAAGAAAAAAATCAACAACCGGGTCAAGGTCTCGCACAAAGCAATTTCGGAGATGTTATGGTTGT
This sequence comes from Desulfobacterales bacterium, assembly GCA_041559695.1. Classification (GTDB taxonomy): domain Bacteria; phylum Desulfobacterota; class Desulfobacteria; order Desulfobacterales; family JAHEIW01; genus JAHEIW01. The sequence continues at coordinate 2,900 of JBFFCW010000038.1, read as the reverse complement.
CGGTGGCGGGATCAGCGGTATTCAAGCCTCTCTCGATCTTGCCGATTCGGGTTACAAGGTTTACCTGGTTGAGAAATCACCTGCCATTGGCGGCAAGATGGCCCAGCTTGACAAAACCTATCCCACGAATGACTGCTCCATGTGAATACTCTCTCCCAAACTGGTCGAGGTCGGCCGGCATCCCAACATAGAGGTCATGACCTATACAGAAGTCGACGGTGTAGAAGGGCAGGCAGGAGACTTCAAGGTCACCTTAAATAAAAAACCCAGGTACATTATAGAGGACAACTGCACGGGTTGTGGGACCTGCGTAGAGTACTGCCCGGTCGAATACCCTGACCCTTACAATCAAGACCTGTCGGCCAATAAAGCCATCCATATATACTTTTCTCAAGCCGTTCCGCTTGTCACTTACATACATGAGAGCTGTATTTACCTTAAAGAGAAGAAATGTTCCATTTGCGAAGGCGTCTGTAAGAATGAGGCCATCGATCTTCATCAAGAGCCGGAGAAGATGGAAATAAAAGTTGGGGCGATCGTTCTGTCTGCGGGCTATGAGGCATTTGACCCTGAGTTGAGGGGCGATTATGGCTACGGAAAGATGGAGAACGTGGTAACCAGTCTTGACTTTGAACGCCTATTATGTGCCACCGGCCCACACGAAGGTGAGGTGTTGCGCCCTTCCGATAAGAAGCATCCTCATAAGATCGCCTGGATTCAGTGCGTGGGTTCCAGACAGGTTATCCCGGGCGGCAACAGTTATTGTTCATCCGTATGCTGCACCTATACCCAGAAGCAGGTGATTTTGACAAAAGATCATGACCCGGAGGCAGAATGTACGATCTTCCATAACGATATCCGTTCCTACGGCAAGGATTTCGAACCCTTTTACCAAAGAACCGAGCAACTTCCCGGGATTCGGTTTATCAGAAGCTACGTTTCCGTCGGAAAAGAGATCCCGCAAAGCAAGAACGTTACCATAAGATACGATACGACCGGGGACGGCGTAAAGGAAGAAGAATTCGATATGGTGGTATTATCCGTTGGATTGAACCCGCCTGCTGAAAATGCGGATCTGGCAGATCAGTTCGGAATCGAGCTCAATTCCCACGGATTCTGTAAAGCGCTTCCTTCCAACCCTATGGCGACCACCAGGCCGGGAATCTTTGTAAGCGGCGCCTTCCAGAGCCCGATGGATATTCCCGAGTCGGTTTTTTCCGCCAGCGGAGCCGGCTCCCAATGTGGTGAATTCCTTGACTACCGGCGAGGGAAGCTGTCCACAGAAAGGATATATCCACCGGAAAAGGATGTCTCGCAGGAAGAGGCCAGGGTCGGTGTTTTTGTGTGTCATTGTGGCGCTAATATCGGAAGAGTGGTAGATGTTCCTTCCGTAGTGGATTATGCCTCGACGCTGGACAACGTTGTCTACGCCACCGAACAGCTGTTTTCATGTGCGACCGACTCTGCCGAGTCAATAACAGAGACGATCCAGGAAAAGGGGCTCAATCGAGTGGTTGTCGCTGCCTGCTCGCCCAGAACCCTTGAACCGCTATTCCGGGACACCTTGCGGGAGGGGGGAATCAATCAATATTACTTCGAAATGGCGAATATCAGAGAACATTGCTCCTGGGTCCACTCCAAAGAAAAGGAAGATGCCACCGAAAAGGCCAAGGATATCACCCGGATGTCGGTCGCACGCGCTTGCCTTTTGCAGCCCCTACAGGAAATTGATCTGCCGGTCAACAAGACGGCGCTGGTGGTTGGTGGCGGTATCGCCGGCATGACGTGTGCGCTTTCCATCGCCAACCAGGGACATGCGGTTTACCTGCTGGAAAAAGATACCGACCTGGGGGGAACGGCAAGAAGAATCCATTACACGCTGGATGGGATGGATGTTCAGGCCTATTTAAATGATCTTGTGCGCCAGGTTTATCAGCACCCTTCAATACAGGTATACACGGATGCCACGATCACAGAGGCGACCGGTTATGTTGGGAATTTCGTAACCCGGGTGAAGTCTGAAAGAGGGGATTCAGAGATAAAACATGGAGCCGCCGTCATCGCTGTCGGTGCTGATGTGCATAAACCGACCGAATACCTTTACGGGGAAGATGACCGTGTAATGACCAACCTTGAGTTGGAGGAGCGGATCGTCAAAGGGGAAGAAAAGCTGATCAACTCTCAGAATCTGGTGATGATCCAATGTGTCGGTTGCAGACAGGAAGATCGAAACTACTGTGCCCGCATATGCTGTAACCAGTCTATAAAGAATGCCCTGAAACTAAAAGAGCTAAATCCGCGGATGGATGTCTACATTCTCTTCAGGGATATAAGAACCTATGGGTTCGCAGAGGATTATTACCGGGAAGCGTCAAATAATGACGTGAAGTTCATCCGCTACGAGCCTGATGATAAGCCTCAGGTTGAAGCGGTCGAGCAGGACGGCCGGCCGGTTTTAAGGGTTGCCGTGACCGATCCCATTTTAGGCCAGAAGCTTGCGATAGATGCCGATTACCTTTCTTTGGCTGCTGCCGTTATTCCCCCCGCGGGAAACAGGGAGATATCTCAACTTTTCAAGGTCACACTGGGCCCGGACGAATTTTTCAAAGAAGCCCATGTCAAATTAAGACCGGTTGAGTTTGGGACGGAAGGCGTTTATCTTTGTGGTCTGGCGCACTACCCGAAGCATATACCGGAATCGATTAACCAGGCGTATGGGGCTGCCAGCCGGGCTTTAACCCTTCTTGCCCACGATACCGTCACCGTATCAGGTTCTATTTGCGAGGTGGATGAGAAGACCTGTATGGGCTGTGGGGCATGTATTTCAGCCTGCACTTATGGTGCCATCGAGTTTCGTAAGACAAAACAGGGTAATAAGGCTGTGGTTAATCCGGTTCTCT
>JBFFCW010000037.1:0-15805 GCA_041559695.1 Desulfobacterales bacterium | reverse complement strand
CTTTGCTATGCCATTGTGCATAATTATTTGAACCGGGTTGTCGGCAAACGAAAGATCGGGCGGCGAATAATGTTTTTGGGGGGACCTTCTTTAAATCAAGGTGTTGTGGCGGCCTTTGAAAATGTTCTGGGCCGCGGCCTGCTGGTTCCGCTTCATAGAGAGGTCCTCGGGGCCTACGGAGCAGCCATCTGCGTTCGGCAAAAAATGCAATCCGAAGGCAAAGACCGCAGCGCCTTCAGGGGGATGCACAGCGCCATAAATGATCGCATGAACTTCAAGGAGAACGTATGCCGCGTCGATCCAAATTGCCATAATCAGTGCAAGCTTAAAATCTATCAATTTGACAATCGGCGCAGTATCTGGGGCGGCGAATGCGGTCGCCACGAGTTAGCGCGAACCCGCAGCAAAAGGAAAGACGATTATTTTAAACTCAGACGGATGCTGTGGGAGACCCACATGGCCGGTGTTTACACAGAACTTGAAGATCAACCGCTGATGGAAATCGAGGGTCGCCCCACAATCGGAATGCAGCGCGCGCTTTACGGTCACCAGACCGCAATCCTGTGGGCCCACTTTTTCGACCGCCTCGGATACCGCCTGGTGCTCACACCACCCACCAGCGCCCGTACTTCCACTAAGGGCATTGAGAAGGCGGTGGACGGCGTTTGTTACCCCGTCAAAGTCTCCTATGGCCATATTGAACAACTGGCAGCCAAAACAAGATATCTTTTTATCCCGAGCCTGATCAAAATGCCGACACCGAAGCCGTCTGAGACCGGATTTTACTGCCCCATGGTTCAGAGCAATTCGTATATGGTCCGCATGGCCTTAGACTTGGACCGGGCATCAATCCTAAACCCGGTCATTAATCTGAAACACGATCCCGAAACCCTTGCTTTGGAAATATACCGACAAATCGGCAACCGGCTGGATTTGTCCAAAAAGTTGATAAAAAAATCTCTGCAGCATGCAATTGAAAGACAACGGCAATTCGTCGCGGACATGCATCAACAGGGAAGCAAACTTCTTCGAAAACTGGATTCAGCCGAACCCATTATGGTGGTTAGCGGTCGTCCCTATAACCTTTACGACGACCGATTGAATCTAAGGCTCGGTCAAAACCTGGCCAAACTTGGTATTGCAGCGCTGCCGATGGATTTTATCGATGCCGGCTGGGTGAACATGACGGAATTTCCCTCGATGTTCTGGGGTTTGGGCGCTCAGATCCTCAAAACGGCAAAGATTGTGGCCGCAAATTCAAATTATTTCGGTTTGCATCTGACCAATTTCGGCTGCGGTGCGGATTCATTTGTTGAGCACTTTTACAAATCCATCATGGGAGACAAAGCCTATTTAATCCTTGAATTAGATGAGCACAGTGCAGCCGCCGGAGTTATGACAAGACTCGAAGCTTATAAAAATGTGATCGAAAACAGCATGCAAGCGTCTCAACTCACAACCCAATTCCAAACGATTAACTCACATAAGGGATAAAAAAATGAAATCAAAACATCAAAATAAATTCGATTCGCTGACAAACCGTATTGGCAAGTTTCATCTCCAGAATAAGACCGTCCTCATCCCTGAGATGAATCGTATCGGTGCACACCTGATTGCGGCAACCTTCAGAAGTTTTGGCAGTAATGCAATGGTGCTTAAAACTTACGATGGCCTTGACCTGGGGAAAAAGTACACATCCGGTAAAGAATGCTTTCCCTGCCAGGTTACCCTGGGAGACCTTCTCCTTTTTCTCAAAACCGAACAGGAAAAACTGGGTGCCGCCTTTGATCCGGAAAATTATCTGTACTTTTTACCGGAGTCCGACGGGCCCTGTCGATTCGGCATGTACAATAAGTTTCAGCGAATGGTGCTGGATTCTTTTCCGGAACTGGACCGGGTCAAAATTGTGTCGATCACTACCAAAGACGGCTACTCACTTGAAGGGGTGATTGAACATGACCGCATGCTGGCTTTCAGGAAGGCGAGCTATATTGCCGTGGTGGTGGCCGACATCATGGAACGCCTTCTGTGGCGCATCAGGCCCTATGAAACTCAGGAGGGCATTACGGATGACTTTATCGAAAAATCCATGCGGCAAATGGAATCATTTTTTGAAACCCACGCAGCCGCTAACGATTTTGGCCTGATCCTGGATAAACTCGAAGAAATTACCAAAACCGGAAGAACCCTGATTGATCCCGCTATTCCGACCAAACCGCTGATCGGGATCGTGGGTGAAATCTTTTTAAGAATGCATGTTCAATCCAATCAGGATGTCATCCGGGTTCTTGAAAGGCACGGCGCCGAAGTCGTTAATTCCTCCCTGGCCGAATGGGTGAATTATATCACTTACGGGCAATTAAGAGAGAATAAGATCAACTTCCGGCTAAACCTGAAACAACTGAACTTCGGCCGTTTAAAACACCATTTGCAAAAGATCATCAGTTTCGGGGGAAATCTTTTCTACCAGGAAATGAGACAAAAACAGTTCTACAACCGCGCCACCCGGCTGATTGATTTTGAATACGATCATAAAGTCAGTCATCTGGAAAAGATGCTCAAGAAAGAAGATATTTTTACCTTTGATGTCACCACCGAAACCTGTCTGAGCATCGCGGCCATCCTGCAATTTATCAAAGAAGGCTACAACGGCGTTGTCAATGTGTATCCTTTTACCTGTATGCCCGGCATGACCACCTCGGCCATTGTAAAGCCGGTCATGAACCGCATGAGAGTCCCCTATCTGGATACGCCCTATGACGGAAGCTCTCAGCCGGGCAGGGAAACCGCCCTGAGGACCTTTATGCACCAGGTCACCCAGCATTTTCAGCGCCATGGCAGAAAAGGCATCATTCAGAAACGCGCGGCATGAACCCGCAATACCGTCTAACGATATGCTATTAAGTCATTTGGAAAATAAAGTGCAAACAGCGCCGCGGCCATCCGAAAATTCTGTTCCGGGCCAGGTCAAACTGCCGGTCTTATCCGAAAAAGACATTCAAAAATTCGGTGTCTACCGGCTGGTCTGCGGCGGGCTGATTTTCCTTGGATTGACGGTGGCAATTTTCTGGTACCAATTTTCTGAAATACCGGCCGACAATCGCCCGCCAATATGGAATCAGCTGCAATGGGGCTATCTGTTCTGGCTGTTGCTCTTTCTTCCCGTCGAAACATTTGCGGCCGGTTTGCGGATCTGGGTGATCAGCCGCGCACTGCAGCCCGGCGTGAGTTTATGGACCTGCTTAAAGGCCGAGTGGGCCAACCTGGGTCTATCCATGGTTACGCCTTCACAGACCGGCGGGGGGGTCGGTCAGATTTACATGTTGAGTCGCGGGGGTATGAATCTGGGTACCGCCCTGACTGTGAGTTTAATTTCCTTTTTGGGCAGCATGGTGGTTTTACTGCTCATTGGTATTCATTCGCTGCTGATCGCCAAAGTCGATCATCTGGTTGTCTTCTTTCAGGGGGCCCTGCTTGTCTTTTTGATAGTTTTTGCGGTGGTAATTGTTGCCGTATGCTGGCCCGGGTCCCTGCGTTTTGTGATTTCAGGCATTTGCAGAGGGATCCAGAAGGTATGTGACAAAAAACACTCACGCAAGAACATCGGTTTACCGCAAAATTCCCGCATCCGGCGCTTTACCCATCAGCTGCACAGGTTTTCGGAAAAACTGATCGATCTGTGCTATATGCACCAGGTCAACATGCGCCGCTTTTTCAGTCAGGGCAAGGCCTGTTTTGCAGGGGTGTGCCTCTTGAGCATTGCCTTTATGCTTTCACGTTCCGTTACGGCTTTTTTGTGTCTTCGCTTTCTCGGGATTCAAGCATCCAGCCTATTCAGTGTAATCGAAACCCAGTTAAGCCTGATATTCCTGATATACTTTGCGCCCACCCCGGGAAGTTCGGGCCTGGCTGAAGGCGCGTCGATGTTGCTAATGGATGGCGCCATGTCGGCTGGGTTGGTGCCCTATTATAATTTACTGTGGCGCTGTTCGACGCTTTATCTGCCGGCCATCGCCGGACTGGTTTTTCTGTCGTGGGCGATTATTCAAAATGCGCGCAGGGTCGTTCAGCGCTGACAGCTTAAGATAGATGAGTCCGATAGATTTCGAAATGTAAGATCAACGCGATGTATTCAATCATGCCTCTTGAAAAATCTTTAAATTAATTCTAAAAAAATAACTTGATTAGATGAATATGGGACAACGTGCTGCCGATTAACGCTTGCCGATCGAAGGGGTTTTGATCCCGGTACATGGTGCCTTGAAGATCGTGCGGGTTTAGAAAAAAAGATTTCTTTTCGGACAATCTCCATCAGACGGTGAGGTCCTGCTCAAGTTTGCAGCGTCTCGGCCGGGAAAAATTCCTGCGCGTCTGAAAAATAAAAGAAAGGAGATATAAATTGCGACCGAAGAATTTTAAAGTCTTTGCGGGGATTGGGCTTCTTATTCTGCTCTTTACTTCAACTGCCTGGCCCCAAAATCCTACGATGCTCAAAATCGCCAAGACAGGGGCGAATGCAAAAAATACCGAAAACGTTGCGCTTTCCGAACCCCTGACTGCAGAAAACATCGATCATATCGTTGCCGGTCTCAGTGACGAGCAGGTACGACGGTTGTTAATCAATGAGCTTAAGTTGCAGGCGCAGCAGGCGACACCCGTCGAGGCGAAACCGAAAGGCATCGCCGGTTTCATCGAGAAGATAAAAAACCTGACCGCTTTGCTGCAAACCCGCATTGAATTTATCCGCTCCGGCGGGAGCGCTACGCCAAAAGAAATGGCGGGCATATACACCTTTCTTGGCAGGGGAGAACGCGGGACAAAAAGTGTGGCCGAGGTCATCCTGAGTGTCGCTGCCGTGCTGGCCGGTGGTTTGCTGATCGAATGGCTGTTTGTGCTCTATACTGCTGCGGCGCGGCGCCGCATCACGTCGAGCGAGCCTTCCGGATGGATCGCCAAAATCGGATCCCTGGCCTCGCGGGCGCTGCTTGATTTTGCGGCCATCATTATCTTTGTCGTTGCGGCTCTGCTCCTTTTTTTATTTTTCTTGGACCGCACCGCCGGCCAGCGCATCCTTCTGGCCGCTTACCTGGCGGGCCTGGCATTCTTCCAGATCGCCTACCTGGCATTGCGGTTTTTCCTGGCCCCGCGTACCCCGGCGCTGCGGTTTCTTCCGTTCAGCGACGAAACCGCATTGTATCTTCACCACTGGCTCCTGACGCTGACTTTTGTGATCTGCTTCGGCAATGTAACCAAGGGCGTGATCGGACTGGCAGGCGCTACTGAGTTGACGCAGCTCAAGTTCGGCACGCTTTTTGGTTTGATCGCGGCCGGCATGATCATCTGGATGATTTTGCAAAAACGCAAGGCGGCGGCCGCCGCATTCAGCCAGGGTCTGCCGGAAACCGGCTTGCGCTATCGACTGGCGCAGAAATGGCATCACTTTGCCATCTTTGCGGTTTTACTGTTGCTGGCCGCTACGATCAGCGCCGGGATTCTAGGAACCTACTCAAACCAGGCTTTTTTGACTCTGCTGATGATACTGCTTTACTTTATGCTGGACTGGATCCTGCGTTTGATGCTGGAGGCGGCTTTCGGCATCGTAGAGCAGCCCGAGGAGCAGCCGGTATCTGCCGCAGCGACGCCCGTCGCGCCGGAAGATGATATTGAAACTGAAGACGCCGCGCCGCCGGCCGGCGAAGCCGCAATGGATAAATCGGTTCCCGGCGGGCGCCTGGATCTAGACCGCATGAAAGGTCCGCTGCGTGCAGCCCTGCGTCTGGCCCTGGCGGTGTTGCTGTTCTTATGGATCCTGAACATCTGGAACCTTGATCTCCCGATCGGGGAGGCGGTGGTCAGGACCCTGATAAAGATCCTGATCGTCGTGCTGATCTGTTACGTTGCCTGGGGCCTCATCAACGCTACGATCATGCGCCGGATGCAGCAGGAAATGCCGGAGGAAGATGAGGAACAGGAAGAGGGCGGCGCCGGCGGCTCGCGCATCGCCACCCTGCTGCTGCTGCTGCGCAAGTTCATGCTGGTGGTCATCATCGTCATGGCCAGCCTGATTGTTTTATCGGCCCTGGGGGTGAACATCGGCCCCCTGATTGCCGGCGCCGGTGTCTTCGGCCTGGCGATCGGCTTCGGTTCCCAGGCCCTGGTCCGGGACATTATCTCAGGGGTGTTCTTCCTCATGGACGATGCCTTTCGGGTCGGCGACTATCTGGAGGTTTCCGGCACCAAGGGAACGGTGGAGCACATTTCACTGCGTTCCCTCAGGCTGCGCAACCCGCGGGGCCAGGTCTATTTCATCCCGTTCGGCGACATGAAGATGTTGACCAACCTCAGCCGCGACTACGTCATCATGAAACTCGACTTCCGGGTGCGATACGACGCCGACGTGGAAAAAATTCGCAAGATTATCAAGAAAAAAGTCTACAAAAAAATCGCCGCAGACCCCGAACTGGGACCCAAACTGCTGGAACCGATCAAATCCCAGGGCGTGCGGGAGATGGACGACTCGGCCATGGTCATGCGGGTTAAATACAAAACCAAGCCGGGCGATCAGTTTGCCATCCGCAAGGAAGTTTACCGGCTCATGCAGGAAGCGTTCAAGGAAGCAGGCATCGAGTTTGCGCATCGAAATGTGACGGTTTACATGCCGCCGGAGCCCGGCAGCGAGGCCGACACGCAGGCGGAGGGTGAAGGCCAGCAAAAAGATGCCGAGGCAAAAAGCGTTCAGCGCGAGGCCGCTGCAGCGGCAGCGTTAGCGGCTATTCAGGCCGAGGAGGAGGCAGAGAAAGCCAAGAAGAAACCTGAAAAGTAGGTCGTTTTTTACGCAAGATTTGAACATGCCCGCATTATCCTGAGGACGGTGATATTTTTTTTATCGGGTTAAACTATTTGTTTGTTTCGTGTCTCAGTAATAAGTCATAAAATTTTCGCCGGTGATTGCTTTGTGAAGCCGGATGACAGGAGCTGTTCTATTTATTCGATTGGCCTGCACCTTATTTAACCCCTGAAAGCCTTGCAACCCACCCGAACGGTGCAACTTTATTTGCATTGTAAACCTTAGTTTTCCTATATAACCAATTGATTTAATATATTATAATTAAAAAAACAGGGTTGTGGGGTCAACTTATGTTGCGCCCTCATAACAAGCAATTTTAGATCGGATTTTGCTTGTCTAAACAGGTCAACATTTTTTTCACTTCAGATTCCATTTTCAATTCAAAACATATCCTGTTGAAATTAATAGGATATACTCCCAACACCCTGTTTTCTCCAGTCTCCGGAAAATTATTTAAGGCACAAAAGTAGGAGAATTAAGCGTTTTTGGAACAACAGTTGCTTTTTGATTTACTAAAAAAGGCAGAAACAAAGAATCTAAGACAATCATTAGAAAATCGTTTTGAAACTTTATTAAGGGAGCCCATCATGAAAATTTCATCTAAAGTGCGAGGACCAGTCATAGCCGCAATCATTTTACCGCTAATGGGATGCATGAGTGCGCATCAGCACTACCAGCAAACCCATGGGGCTCAGGAGCGGCAAATGACTGTAGGTACGGTTCAAAAAGAAATAAGAAAGGGGATGTCTGCTGCTGATGTCGCGGAAGTGTTAGGATCTCCGAATATCGTCACAACGGATGCCGAAAGTCGCGAAGTCTGGATCTACGACAAAATCTCGACCGACGTCACCTACTCAAAGGATTCCGGTGGTTTAAGCGCTATTCTGTTAATCGGCAGCGCTAGTGGTGGTGTAGGCGGCGGCGGGCTGGGTTCCGCAGATTACAGCCGATCTGCCGGTGCTCGATCCAAGACCCAGCGCACCCTTACCGTGGTGATTAAGTTTGATGCACAAAAAAAAGTGCGGGATTTCTCATACCACTCGAGCCGATTTTAATAAGGAAAAAAGATGCGAACACGGAAAATTTTTAATATTTACCTTATTTTATGCTTCATCGTCTTATCACTTGCGGCCTGCCGAACCGGTATTCCCAGGGAAGCGCTCATGCTTTCACCTGAATCTCTCCAAGACCGTCAGTTACAAACTCGGATATTTGAAACCAATGACGAAAAAAAATTGCTTGCGGCGGCCGCAGCGGTGCTCCAGGACACCGGCTTTACCATCGAGGATAGTGAAACCGAATGCGGCCTTATTGTATTTTCCCGCGTACGGGATGTAACCGATTATCGTGACGTATTGCAGTCAATTGCCCTTATGTTTATTGGAATTTATCACCCAAATGCCAAAACACAAAAAGTTTTGGCGTCGCTGGTGACCAAGCCTCTTGGCAATAAAAGAGTTGCTGTTCGCATTACCTTTCTGCACATCGTCTGGGATAAGGATAATGTCATAATGAAAAAAGAACGCCTGAACGATCCTGAAATCTATGATGCGTTTTTTTCCAAACTTTCAAAATCTGTATTCTTAATTGCCCATGACATATAGGAGCACATCCCATGAAAAAAATCAGTACGGGAATTTTGAGTTTAATAATAATCGTTGTTCTCACTGCGTGCGTGGCATCGCAAAAAAACATTTTTGAGGCTCCCGAATCTCAGGCAGCGCTCAGGAGTATCCAGAGCCGGGTGTTCGACTTTACGGATCGCAACCGCATGCTGCGAACCGTCATCGCGACTTTACAGGATTTAGGATTTATTATTGATACCGCCGATGAAACGCTTGGGACGGTTTCCGCAACAAAACTGGCAGGTTACGTATTAAGGATGACCGTATCTATCAGGCCCAAGGGAGCCGACCAAATGATTGTTCGCGGCAGCGTACAATATAATTTAGAGATGGTCGAAGACCCAGAACCTTATCAGCAATTTTTCCTGGCATTGTCCAAGGCTCTGTTTCTGGAGACCAATGTGAATTCTATGGCCGCCACGCCGCACGGCACCGAATCACCTGCAGCGGCCAAGGTTATGAAAGACGCATCAAAACCTGAAATAACAGAACCTCGCTCCGAGAGCCTATACCCAAAACAAAATACACAAATTCATCCTGTCGCAAAATCCTGGACGGGAATCTGGAAGGTGGAATCGACGTCTACAGAAGGCGGCGGGATTTGGGGATTAAAGCAAGATGTGTATATCGTGAAATCCACTAAAGCTAGTTATTATAAATTAGGGGGCAAGGTTAAGGGTAATAACCGGTTGGAAGGAAAGCTCTATACTAAAGCCGGGTCCTACCCTTTTGTTTTGAGTATTGCAGCAGATGGTCAATCTTTTAAGGGAAAAATGTATGGCTGGGGAGGCAAAACCTCGTATCTAGAAGGCACGAAGAAAAATTCAAAAAAGGCGGCCTCTCCTTTGAACATTTTTAAACCCTGGACCGGCCGATGGGAAGTGACTCGGGATAACCGAACAGCCACGTGGTCCTTGAAGCAAACAGACAAGAGGGTCGTATCGGTTGAAAATAGTTCGGCTGAAATCGAGGGATTGGCTTCAGGAGATCAATTGGAAGGAAAAATTATAAGAACTAACCATAAGTATCCCTTCACTGTAAGGATGTCCTCAGACGGTCTGTCATTTTATGGGACGACAATGGATTATCTCGGCAGATCAATGCAATTAAAGGGAGAACGAAAAGAATAGGGTATTTTTGCAGCGCCCCTATCTAAAAGCGAGATAAAATCGAATTTTCTCTCCAGCACGAATAATAAGTATTTGTTAGGTTCAGACTACCAAAATGACTCCTACACCGGCGCCGGCAATCTGAGGAGGTGGCATAAAATGTTAAGCTTAATTTTTTTAGGATTGCGTCTGGCCAGCGGTCTGGCGGGTGCCGGTATCCTGGTGCTAACCCGGATTGAAATGGGGGAATCCGATTGAGAATGCGGTGGGCGGAATGGGGTAAAAGGGCAGCAAAGGCATTTTAATTGACAGACCTGAGACGGTATAATATTGTTTTTAATAAGGATTCGCTATCTAGCGTAGATTGGCGCCTTTGAAACGATTTCCACCGCGATTGACTGCATCTCATTCTGCCCTATGCCTGATCGAGCTTGTCCGGTTAATTTGCAATGGCGGGAAATAAGACAATGATCGTTTTCCATCAGTGCAATCAACGTTTTTTCAAATTGTCTGTTCTATCAGCCTAAGCGAAGATCGGCCTGATAAACTTACTTCGTGATCTTCAAAAATAATCTTTATTCAATGCAAGATTTAAAAAGCCGACATAAACTCTATATCATCGCACTGCCGCTTATTACGGCGTATCTGATATTTTTCAGCGCCTGTCTCAATGATTCTGCCCGACGTATTCCGCCCCAAGCGGTCAACGGTGTTCTTGATCTCAGCGATTGGGACCTCAAAGAAGACGGTCCGGTTGATCTTATCGGTGAATATGAATTTTACTGGATGCAACACTTGATGCCGGAAGATTTTTCTAAAACAAATCCGAGTGAGAAAACAGAATTCATCAAAGTGCCCGGGTATTGGAATGGTTATAAATTGGGAGGCAAAGAACTGCCCGGACATGGTTATGTTACCTACCGTCTAAACGTTGTTCTCAATAAACAGAAGGAGCCCCTTGCTTTAAGAACGGTTGAAATTGCTAATGCGCACACCATCTATGTAAACGGGCAGAAGGTGGGTTTTTTGGGACAAGCCGGGAAAAATCGCGAAACAACCGTTCCCCGGCAATACCCCCAGATCGTTGACTTTGCGCATGAAACAAATAATATGGAGATTATTATTCAAGTTTCCAATTTCCACCACAGACGCGGCGGCGTCTGGGAAGTTATTCAACTGGGCAGAGAAAAGGATCTGCGCAAGGCCCGGGAGAAAAGGCTTAGCTTTGATCTGCTTCTGATCGGCAGCATTTTACTGATGGCCCTATACCATCTGGGTCTTTTTATCGTCCGAAAAAAGGACCTTTCACCGCTTTACTTCGGCATATTCTGCTTCCTGATGGCACTGAGATCGCTTAGCACCGGCGGAAGATATCTCATGCTTGCTTTCCCTGATCTGAGCTGGGAGCTTATGATCAAATTCGAATATCTTTCATTTTATCTGTGTGTCCCGGCTTTCGCGATGTTTATGCGATCGATTTTTCAGAAATTTTCAGAACGATTTCTCCGTCTGCTAGAAATGCTTGCGATTGCTTTTTCAGCTATTGTGATCTTTACTCCGGCAAGATTCTTCTCACACACCCTCAACCTATACGAAATCATTACCCTTATTACCGTTATATACGGGCTATACGTGATCTTTGTCTCTTTAAACCAGAAGCGAATTGAGGCATCCGTATTTCTTCTCGGGTTTGCTATCTTATGTCTTACCATCATTAATGACATGCTGCACGTTGAAAATATCATACAAACAGGGTTTTTTGCTCAGTTTGGCTTTTTTTTCTTTATGCTGTCCCAGTCTTTTCTTCTCTCCTACCGCTTCTCAACAGCCCTGACAACAGTTGAAACCCAGCAGATAGAATTAAGAGATACGCTCGAATATCTTAAAGCCGAAATCATCGATCGGGTGCAGGCTGAAGAAGCTTTGAGCGAAAGTGAAGAAAAATACCGGACCATCCTCCACAGCATCGAGGAAGGGGTTTACGAGGTCGATCTGGCCGGCAATTTGACGTTCTTCAATGATTCTTTGCGCCGGCACCTGAAATATTCAAAGGGAGAGCTGATGGGAATGAACAACCAGCAGTTTACGAGCAAAGAAACGGCCAAGCGCGTATATAAAACATTTAACGCGGTTTTCAAAACCGGAAAGGCCGCAACGGCCTTTGACTGGGAGATGATCGCAAAAGACGGCACCAAAAAATTTGTCGAGCTGTCCGTATCCTTAATGCGGGATTCAGCTGGTCAGCCGGTGGGGTTCCGGGGGGTGGCACGCGACATTTCCGAACGCAAAAAAGCCGAAGAACAGGCAAAACTCCATCAACAGCAGCTCATGCAGGCCAGCAAGATGGTGGCATTGGGCACGCTGGTTTCCGGCGTGGCCCACGAGGTGAATAATCCCAACAATTTTATCATGTTGAATTCCCCCATTTTAAAAGAAGCCTGGGACAATGCCCTACCGATCCTGCAAAAATATTATGAGGAGAACGGAGATTTCATCATCGGCGGCATGAATTACAGCGAGATGCGCGTAAATATTCCCACCCTGTTTTCCGGTATATCCGACGGTGCCAAACGGATTAAACAAATCGTTGATGACCTCAAAAATTATGTAAGAGACAACACCGCCGATTTAACCCAATCGGTCGATATCAATGAAGTATTAAAGTCGGCTGTTTCACTGCTTTCCAATATGATCAAAAAGTCCACCAATCATTTTTCAATTGAATATGGCAGGGATTTGCCGCTGTTAAAAGGAAATTTCCAGCGGCTCGAGCAAGTCATGATAAACTTAGTTCAAAATGCCTGCCAGGCGCTGCCGGATGCTCAAAAAGGCATTTTTATTACCATCCAATTTGATCGTAAAGCCTCAACTATCGTCATTAACGTTCGCGATGAAGGCATGGGAATTCCGCCCGAGACGCTTCTGAATATTACCGACCCGTTTTTTACGACCAAACACGATTCCGGCGGTGTCGGGCTGGGCCTGTCTATTTCTTCAAAGATCGTTGAAGAGCATGGCGGTACCCTGAATTTTAAATCGGAAATCGGTGCCGGCACAACGGCAGAGATCACCCTGCCTGTTGATCGAAATAATCAAACCGTGAAAGGGAAACCAGAATGACTGAATCAACCTATCCGCAATTTCCCGTCATGATGGTCGATGATGAAGCCCAGGCGATAACCAGCTTTGAAATGACCCTTCGCTCGGCAAATATGAATAACTTTATTCGCTGTCATGACAGTCGTGATGTCATGGCGCTACTTTCCAGCCAGGAAATTGAAGTGATGCTGCTGGACTTGAGAATGCCGCATATATCGGGTGAAGAACTGCTTCCGATGATCATCGCTGACTATCCGGAAATTCCCGTTGTGGTGGTAACCGGCTCAAACGATGTCGACACGGCCGTAAAGTGCATGCGGCACGGCGCCTTTGACTACATATTGAAACCGGTTGAGAAGAGCCGGCTGATCGGCGGGGTAAAAAGGGCGGTCGAGCTGCGGGAGCTGCAGCGCGAGAATCAATTGCTCAAAGCCCATGTATTGTCCGATAAGCTGGAAAAGCCCGAGGCCTTTTCACAAATTATTACGGTCAGCACCAGCATGCGGTCCATTTTTCAATATATCGAGGCCATTGCCAACAGTCCGCGGCCGGTACTGATCACAGGAGAAACCGGGGTTGGCAAAGAACTGATTGCTAAAGCCGTCCATGCATTGAGCAATCGTGCCGGGGACTTCGTGCCGGTGAACGTGGCCGGATTGGACGATCATGTTTTTGCGGATACCCTCTTCGGCCACAAAAAAGGCGCTTTTACGGACGCCCGGGAAGCACGCAGCGGTCTAATCGAGCGGGCAGCGGGGGGCACCCTCTTTCTGGATGAAATCGGAGATCTGAGCACGGCTTCCCAGGTTAAGCTATTGCGCCTTTTACAGGAGGGGGATTTTTTCCCGCTGGGATCGGATGTGACCAAACGTTCCGATGCGCGCATCGTGGTGGCCACGAATCAAGACCTTGATGCATTGCAGTCATCCGGGCAGTTTCGTAAAGATCTGTATTACCGGCTTTGTGATCACCAAATCCACCTGCCGCCGCTGCGCAGGCGACGGGAGGATCTGGCGGTTCTGGTTGAGCATTTTTTGGAAAAAGCGTCCAAAACTTTAGATAAAAAGAAACCGACACCACCGCTAGAGCTGATCACGTTGCTATCAACCTATCATTTCCCCGGAAATATCAGAGAACTCGAATCCATGATCTTTGATGCGGTCAGCAGCCATGCATCCGGCAAGCTGTCCATGGACTCGTTTAAAGCCCATTTATCCAAGGTTTCCGTGACCGATTCGGCCGATACACCCCCTGAAAAGGGAGAACTGATCAGCTTCTCCCATCAATTGCCCACGCTTAAACAAATCGAGCAACTGTTAATCGATGAAGCCCTCAAAAGAGCCAACAACAATCAGTCCATCGCAGCGCTGAGTTTGGGAATATCGCGTCAGGCCTTGAATAAGCGCCTTAAAAAAAAGGCCGAGCAGCAAGGTTCCGCATAATATTTGTTCTTGCTTCCCGTAAAATACGAATGATAAAACAACTTAATTTCTCACATTTTTCGCAAATATTCGTTTGGGGTACCAATTTTTTTATGGGGGATGAAATATATCATGGGTTGGCTAACGTACTGGACACGCTGCCCAATGGTTTTCCGGCAACCGAATCGTGCATAGAAATTAAGGCGCTGATTTCAGTGAGTACAAATAATTTAGAGCGAAAGCAAAAGAAATTTTCAAGGCTAAGCTACCATGCCTGAAATTCGGATCCATCTAAAAATATTTGAAGAACACCCCACCTTCCGGCGCGGGATTGTCATCGCCAGAAATATGGATAATCAGGGTCCCGCCAGCGAACTCGAAGATATCCTGAACCGCACAATCGCCCGGGCTGCCCAACAACCCATTGACCTTAAAGCAGACCCGCGGACGACGGTCTGGAGTGATGCGCACCGCCGATTTGGCTCAAATCCGAATAAATTCCCCCCGGCGCATTGTGCCTTATTAAAGCGTGTTCAAAAACCGGGTGCCGCCATAGCGTTTATCAGCAAAGTGGTGGCGATTATGAATATCAATTCGATTCAGGATGTAACACCGGTGGGGGGAGATGACGTTATTCGGGCCAACGGCAGCCTGGAGCTGCGATATGCGGACGGCAGCGAGAACTTTACCCCGCTGGGCACCCCCGATAAGAGCGAGCATCCCGTCGCCGGTGAGGTTATCTATCTGGTGCCCGAATCAAACGAAGTGATGTGTCGGCGCTGGAACTGGCGCAATGGGCACCATACCCGTATTGCCGAAGATACCCGGGTGATCGTGATGAATATTGACAGCATCGGAGAAGACAGTGAAGCCAGGGCGATTGCGACCCGCGACCGGGTGGCACAGATGCTTGAAGCATATTGTCAGGCTGAAGTTACCACAACACTGCTTGCGCCGGACAAGCCGAGTCACCCATTTAATCTATAATTTGCCGGCAGCTGCATCAAGTCTTAACAAAAAGTGCCGATATCATTAAGGAATGTTTGTCAGAGGATACCAGGCTCAAGGTCGTGGCAATGGGGAGCCGAAAATATAACATTCAGAATTTAGTATGCACGGTATATGCGTAATGGATGATAACCCCGAAAATAGAAACAATGCTCGCATCAGTTACAAGTCGCCGGTGACGATCGAAAATTTAAAAGCCGGTATCATTTATCAGGCCAGAATGCTTAATTTCAGCAAGTTTGGATTGTATTTTGAGGCTGACAGTTTACTGGGTCTTGGCGACGAGGTTTATATCGGTATTGAATATTCGCCATACGCTGATTCGCAGGATACTTACGAGTGTGTGCGGGCAAAAATTATGTGGCGCCGGGAATTGCCGACTTCCTTTTTTAAATATGGTTACGGTGTTAAATACAGCATCGATTATGATAAACAAAAATCGCGAAACGGTAATTTGAAAATCGTAGAGGATCAAAGAAAACATGTCCGGATGCGTTATTCCAAGAGCATCATTTTTGCCACCCAGAATAAAATTCTTAATGGAATAACCAAAGACATCAGCCCGTCCGGTGTATTTATCGAAACCCAACACCGTTTGGAAGTGGGACAAACCGTCACGCTTACCATCCCATTAAAAAACGCTAGATATGCCAAAATAAAAAGCGAGATCATCTGGGCCGGCCCGGAAGGTTTCGG
>JBFFCW010000036.1:0-15993 GCA_041559695.1 Desulfobacterales bacterium | reverse complement strand
TGGTCAGCAGATCGATATCGGCATCAGACGACCAGCGGATCGCCATGGCCAGCTCCCGCATCGGATAGGCGCCGGTCTTCAGGGTAATGCGCTTGGCGCCCAGTTTGCGCAAGCGCTCCACCTCCTTCATGAAACCTTCCTGATCCACGAAACCCAGGCGTGAGTGCCTTTCGAATTGTTTCAAGGGTCCGGCTTTAAAAGCAGCCTGGTGCGCGGGATCTTCCGGATCCGGTGTTACGATGTAACCGCGCTTTTTTAATTCTATGGCGCGATCAAGGGAGTTGACTTTGATTTCCCCCCCGATACATTTGGCGCCCTGGCCCCATTTGAGCTCGATGGTTTCCACCCCATGCCTGTCAATCACGTATTCCGCCACGCCGTTGCGGGTATCCTCCACATTCATCTGAACCATGATGTCCCCATACCCTTCGTGGTAGCGGCGGTATTCCTGGATACGGCGATCCATCTCCGGCGACTTTTTGATCAGGCCGTTGTCGCCGATCTCCAATTCGGGATCGATCCCGCAGACATTTTCGCCGCACACCAGGCTGATCCCGCTGATCGCGGCGCCGATAGCAAAGTGGTCCCAATTTTTGCGCGCGATATCCGTACTGCCGAGGGCGCCCGTGAAAATCGGCACCTTCATCTTCACCTTATCGCTAACCCCGTATTCGGTTTCGGTATCGACATTTGGAAACGTGGCTTTATCGGGATCCGACTCAATCCCCTTGGCGCCCAGGGCATAGCCCATAATATTCAAATGAGAATAATCCACCGGGTAGTCCTTATCGGCACCGGCGGTAACACTGCCAAAGGGTTCCGGATAAAGAAGCTCCCGACCCCGGAAAGTGGCTTTGAATATATCGCAATTTCCCTTGCAACCATCCAAACACCTGCTGCAGATACCGGATTGGGGTGCAATGTCACGAGATCTGTTTCTGGTTTGAAGTGCATCGTTTGCATTCGGCCGGTTAAGATTCATCGTTTCTCTCCTTGTTTCCGTTGGTGAAAGTTAATAAATCCGCTTCACCCAAATCGAATATTCACGTTAATAAGCGGTTCAAACTAATTAGATGATTCTGCGGACAGAAATCAAACGCCCTTTCAGGAGCGTATCCGGCAGTTGGCCGTTGTTACGAGTGCATCTATATACACGAAACCTGCCATTTTGTAAAAGGGAGATTCTTAAACCTGGGCTGCCTGTTCGGACGACGGCGGTAAGGGCAAGGGTGGTTGGGGATGGTGAATTTAATTTGTCGATCTGAAAATTGCGTTCCTTATAAGGACCCGAAGGTATTACCACGGGTTCAGCCGCTGTGGCCGCATGCATTTATCCAAAGGATAGAAAATGAGAAAAATCTAAAAATTTTTTGATGATAATTATTCCGTGATCACTGATATCATGTCGCTGCAACTTGATGCATATGAACATCTCTTTGTGGGAAGGGTATGGACACACCTTCCGCATCAAAGCGCTCTTTGACCGTGCGAGTTATATCCCAGTATACATCCCAATAATTTTCAGTCTTTACCCAGGGCCGCACAACAAAATTTACAGATGAATCGGCTAATTCGTGGACTCTAACGACCGGTTCGGGGTCCTTCAAGATGGCTTCATGCTTGAGTACAATTTCTTCCAGTATGCTTTGGGCTTTGGCAATATCGTCACTATATCCAATTCCAAAAACCATATCCACCCGACGTGTATCCCTACCGGTAACATTGGTAATTTTATCTCCCCAAATCATATTGTTGGGCACGACCACTTTCTGATTATCCAGTGTCATCAGTGTTGTTGAGACAATCGTCATGGCATCTACGATTCCGAAAGTGCCGCCGATATCCACAAAGTCGCCAACATCATGGGGCCTATAGATCAGAATCATAATACCGGCTGCAAAGTTACTTAATGTGCCTTGAAGCGCAAAGCCGATAATAAAGCCGGCGGCCCCGATAGCAGCCAGAAGAGGACCAACATTAATTCCCAGCATGGATAATGCCACTAAAAACCCACGATGAAAATGAGCTTGCGGGTGATGTTTACAATAAAATCTTTTAACAGCGCTGAAGCACCCTCAATTCTAGCAACGGCCTTTTTAACGGCTTTGCTGATCAAAACAGCCAGAATCCATAAAACCAGAACGATAACTAAAAAAAGTGAAATATTTTTTTGCCCACCGAAGACCGCCCTCAGTTGAAGTTAACCAACCGGAAACCAATGCCCAGTTCGCCCTAAGAGCGCCTATCTTTAGATCAATCCCGGATATTGCTGCAATATATGCTTCGTAATCATCAATTTTCCCGCCTTTTTGTTTGAATTCTTCTGTAACCGCTTTGAGGCGGTTGGCCATGACGGTCTGTTGTTCTTCGAGTTGGCTCACAGATTCAAGCAACTTGGCTTTCTCATCATTCTCTGCCTTTAATGCCGCGATATGCATATCACTTAATTTTTCGCTGTGCTTTTTTAATACCTGTAGCCAGCCATCGGCCTCAATGGATAAATCATTTTGGGTCAAAGGTTTGAGGCGATGTTCCAGTTCATCGATTGAAATGTTGGGGTTGTTCGTCGTAATCGGTTTCGGCGGCGTTTTCTCCTTATTCTCAGCAGCAATGCCCATAAATGGAGATGGGATAACTGCGCCAATGACTATGAAAATACCAACGATTTTCCAATTGATAGCGGATTTTAGCGATACCATTTTACGACCTCCTATTACCTGTTCAGTTTAACCTGTTCCCATTGCGTCAGGAATTGCTTGAATATTTATAGAAACGGTAATCACCTAAAATAATAATAGTCAAAAACCTCAACTTGACTTATCTGCGCGATGCAGCCGCTATTCCAAAATGATTCATGAAGCGCGACTGAATCAAGAAAAAACCCTGATCTTTGCACTAACTGAGAATTTTCTTGCGTCGGGGATCATAGAGGGCCCGATTGGGCTCGCGTTTGGCGGGGTAAATCTGGGTATAAGACTCTATTTCATAACCACCGGTATGACCGGCTTCGGCAAGGGGGACATATCCGTAGGCAATGCTTTTTGCGACCCGATAACCATAGCCGCAGCTGGTGGTCACCCCGATGACCTTGCCGTGGTGAATAATCGGTTCGCTGCCGCGCAACATTACCGGCTTTTGCGCATCAAGGGTAAAGGTGCACAGTTTCCATTGCGGCCCCTGTTCTTTGACTTTCGCCAGCGCATCCCGACCCAGGAAATCTCCCTTGTGAAGCGATACGCAAAACCCGAGCCCGGCGTCATAAGGCGTGTATTCAGGAGTCAGCTCGGCGCCCCAGAGGCAGTATCCTTTTTCAAAATGCAGGGAGTTGATGGCGCGGTAGCCGGCATTGGCGACACCCAGCTCCCGTCCGGCATCCCAGAGGGTCTGGTAAACGTGGCAGGCCAATTCGGTCGGAATGTAAAGCTCAAAGCCCAGCTCGCCCACATAGGTAACCCGCAGTGCGTTGACCGGCGCAGCGCCGACGGTGATTTCTTTACATTTGCCGTACCGAAAGCCCGGGTTGCTGACGTCATCTGCGGTGACCTTCTCAAGGAGCCGGCGGGAATGGGGCCCGATTACATTAATCACCGCCAGCGCCGAGGTAACGTCGCGCAACGAAACACTGCCGTCCGTGGGCATGTGTCGTTTGATCCATTGCGAATCATGCAGCCCGAAGGCCGTTCCACTAACCAGCAAAAATCGGTCTGCCGCCAGGCGTGCGATGGTCATATCGGCTTCAATCGTGCCGCGCGTATTGCACAGCTGGGTGTAGGTGACACTGCCGACCGGTTTATCGATGTTGTTGGCCGCCAGCCAGTTTAAAAAGGCCAGCGCCCCGGGCCCTTCGATTTCGAATTTGCTGAAAGAAGATTGATCAATCAGCACGACATTTTCACGTGCGGCCCGGTGCTCGCCGCCGACAGGTTCAAACCAGTTGGGTATTTCAAAGGTCAGCTCGTCTTTGGGTTCCACGCCATCGGGCGCAAACCAGTTCGGCCGCTCCCAGCCGTATTTGGCACCGAATACCGCGCCCTTTTCCTTTAGCAGGAAATACAGCGGGCTGCGCCGGATGCCCCGGGCCGAGTCATGCTCCTCATGAGGCCAATGGATGGTGTAATGTTTGCCGTAGATCTCTCCGGTGCGCGCCGCATTATACGATCGGCTGCGGTGATGCGGGCCGAACCGCCGGATATCCAGAGGCCAGATGTTCAGGCTCGGTTCGCCCTCGACAATCCACTCGGCCATCATACGACCGGCACCGCCGCCGGCCGCAATGCCGAATGCGTTAAAGCCCACGGCCACAAAGCAATTATCCAGCTCCGGCGCCGGGCCCATAATGGCATTGCCGTCCGGGGTAAAGGCTTCCGGGCCGTTGATTAATTTGGAAATACCGGCCGCCTGGAGGCAGGGCGTGCGGGCGGTGGCCGGTTGTGAGAGCTGCATAAAGTGATCATAATCGGAATTCAGCAGCCGGGATGTAAAATCATTCGGCACCCCGTCAACGGCCCAGGGAATGCCGTTTCTTTCATAACCGCCCATCACCAGCCCGCCGACTTCCTCTTTATAATAGATCAGATTGTCTTTATCGCGAATGGTCGGCAAATCTTTCGGTAGCCCCTCAATCGGGTCGGTCACCAGATACTGGTGCTGAAAGGGCACCACCGGCGTATTGACCCCCAGCATCTCACCGATCTGGTAGCCCCACATCCCGCTGCAGTTGACAACGATTTCACACTGGATATCGCCCGCGTCGGTTTTGACGGCCGAAACCCGATTTTTGCCGAATTCAAAACCGGTCACCAGCGTATGGCGATATATTTTGGCGCCGTGATTACGCGCACCCCGAGCCAACGACTGGGTAATGCCGGCGGGATCGGCCTGCCCATCCGTCGGCATAAATGCCGCCCCGATGATGCCGTCCAGGGAAAGAATCGGGCAGCGCTCATAGGCTTCTTGGGGTGAAATCATGTGCATTTCCAACCCGAAGCTGCGGGCAGTGGTGGCACCGCGCTTAAGCTCGAACATCCGCTCGGGAGTGCTGGCCAGGTGCAGGCAGCCGCTTTTCTTCCATCCGGTGGTCAACCCTGTTTCGGCTTCGAGTTTTTCATACAGACCGACACTGTATTGCAGCATGCGGGTGAGGTTGCGGTCCGAGCGCAGCTGCCCGACAAGCCCGGCAGCATGCCAGGTGGAACCGCTGGTCAGCTCGCCTTTTTCAACCAGCACCACATCCTTCCATCCCATTTTGGCCAGATGATAGGCCGTGCTGCAGCCGACAATGCCGCCGCCAATAATCACCACCTGTGCGCTGTCTTTCACAAAGCTGCTCCTTTGCTCCAAAACATTCGGTTTATTTGGGAGGGCTGTAAACAGGAACCACAGAGTCCGCCAATTCGCTCAGACTATTTCTAAGTTTACACCACTGCTGCTGATATCCTTATCTAAATCTGTGAAATCTGCGCAACATGCCTCGGCGTAACTCGCTGAAGCGAAGACGGGTCTGTGGGTTAATTTTTTTTGCTATCCAAAGTATTTCCGTATAAATTTTATAAATTTCTCATTCTCTTCATCCGTTCCGGGCGTCACCCTAAAATATCCGGTCTTGCCGTGGATCTCACCAATTTTCTTGAGAAAGATTTTTTCGTCAAGGGCGGCAGCAAGAATCTCTTCGGTGGTTTTGCCCGTCATGGTACCGTCGATCAGCATGTAATTGCCGTTGGCCGGATACGGTTTCAGTCCCAGTTTTTTGAGCTCTTCGGTAAAAATGCCCATCCATTTATTATTATGTTCGACCTTGGCCTTGACTTCATCCGGGTTGTCGATGATTGCCTCGGCTGCTGCCGCCGACATCCGGCTCACGTTCCACGGCAGAAACATCCGGTTGAAGGCCGCAATCATCTCTTCAGTGCCCAGCACAAAGCCGAAACGGATACCTGCAAATCCATAGGCCTTGGAAAAGGTCACCGACAAAAACACCTGGGGATATTTTTTGATCAGATCGGCTTTCGATGGTCGGTCCGTATTGTAGTCGAGATAGGCTTCATCGACACAAAGGGGTACACCGGTCTCGCAAAACCGGATAAGGTCATCATCGTCGATAAATATACCGGTGGGATTGTTGGGGTTGATGATCAGGATCAGTTTTGTGCGCTCGTTGATGGCATTGAGCATCCCGTCCACATCATAGTTCAGGTTATCTTCTCTGACCGGAACCTGTACCACCTTGGCATTACAAAGCTCGGCACGCGGCGGAAACAGCTCAAAGGTTGGGGTGGAAAGAATAAACTCGTCTCCCGGTTGCAGAAACACGCGCATCATGGCATCAATTGTATCCGAAGATCCGTTGCAAAGCGTGACATTATCCGGACCCAGACCGTACATCTTGCCGATCTTGGTCCGCAGCCTTAAAAAGCTGTCCGGATACCAGTTGCCGTGTCGCAGGGAGTCCACAACCGCCTGGATGACTTTCTCCGATGGTGGAATGGGATTTTCATTGAGCATCAAACGGGCATTATCGGGATTATCCATAGCTTTATCTAGAATACCGACATTGTACTCTCTGGACGTATAAAGCCATGGAACGATCCAGTCTTTGAGGTCTTTTTTCATTTCTTTCTCCTTTAAAATTTTTTAAAAAAAATAAAAAGTATTTGCCTTTCCCTGTTTGCAGCGGTCCGACCGGAAAATAGCCCGTATGGACAGAGCAGGATTTAAAAAACTCCCGGATCCTTCAGTTATTTCAATAAACTTCCGACGGGCGTATACCTGAGCCCAAACGCATCCGCAACACCCTTATAGGTTACCTTGCCTTTAACCACATTGGCGCCCAGCTTGATTTCAGGGTTTTGCTTCATGGCTTTTCTCCAGCCTTTGTTGGCAATTTCCACCGCATAGGGCAGGGTGGCGTTTGTCAGCGCCAGGGTAGATGTCTTGGGTACCGCTCCCGGCATATTGGCGACGCAATAATGAACGACGCCTTCAACCGTGTATATGGGTTTGCCGTGAGTCGTCGCCTTGGAGGTTTCGAAACACCCGCCCTGATCAATCGCCACGTCCACCAGCACCGCTCCCTTTTTCATCGTTTTGAGCATCTTGCGGGTCAACAGTTTGGGCGCTTTGGCGCCGGGAATCAAGACAGCCCCGACGACCACGTCGGCCTCCCTGATCAGCCGGCGGACGGTTGTCGGTTTCGACATCAGAAGGAAGCAGTTGCTGGGCATCACGTCACTCAGGTAACGCAATCGCTCCAGATTCATATCGAGAAGGTAAACCTTGGCACCCAGGCCGCAAGCCATTTTGGCGGCATTGATCCCCACCACGCCGCCACCGATAATGACGACCGTGCCCGGATCAACCCCGGGTACGCCGCCCAGCAGGATGCCGTGGCCGCCCTGGGCCATTTCCAGATACTTGGCGCCCTGTTGAATGGCCATGCGACCGGCCACCTCACTCATGGGAGTGAGCAGCGGCAGGGATCCATCTGCCTTTTGAATGGTTTCATAAGCAATGCTGATCGATCCGCTCTTTATAAGGACCCGGGTCAGCTCTTCCGCCGCCGCCAGATGCAGGTAGGTAAAAATAATCTGGTCTTTGCGAATGAGATTATATTCGGCCGGCAGCGGTTCTTTGACATGCATCACCATTTTGGCGCGCTTAAATATTTCTTTGGGGGTGTCGATGATTTCAGCGCCCGCATCCGTATAGGCCTTGTTATGAAACCCGCTCCCCCTGCCGGCATTTTTCTCTACAATTACCGTATGCCCGTTCTGTCTCATGATCTCTACCCCGGCCGGGGTCATGCACACACGATTTTCTTCAGCCTTGATTTCCTTCAAAACGCCAACAATCATGATGATCTCCTTCCAATAAATTTGTGAAACAAATTTGGGTTTCGGGTGTCAGGCGTCAGAAAACGGAAGAAAATTGGAGTGACTGATCTTTAAAATTTCAGATCTGTCTTCTGTCGTCTGGCCGCTGTCCTCTGACTGCTGACGCCTGAACACCGACATCTGAAACCTTTGCCTATTTGAGAAGCTTATTAATCGGCTCACACTTAAGACCAAAAGCATTGGCAACCCCCTGATAGGTCACCTTGCCTTCAACCACATTGGCCCCGGCCTTGATTTCAGGATTTTGCTGCATCGCCTTTTTCCAGCCTTTACTCGCTATCTCCACCGCATACGGCAGGGTCGCATTATTCAACGCCAGGGTAGAAGTCCTGGGCAAGGCCCCGGGCATGTTGCTGACGGCATAATGAACGATGCCGTCTATTTTATAAATCGGATCGCCATGGGTAGTCTCCCTGGAAGTCTCAAAGCAACCTCCCTGATCAATGGAAACATCCACCAGTACTGCACCTTTTTTCATGGTGCCGATCATTTCCCGGGTCACCAGTGTCGGGGTCTTGCTGCCCGGGACCAGCACGGCCCCGACCACCAGGTCCGCCCTGGGCAGGACATCCCGGATGGCAGCCGGACTGGACATCAGCGTGACACATTGGCCCATCATCACATCGCTCAAATAGCGCAACCGATCAAGATCGATATCCAGAATGTAGACCTTGGCTCCCAGACCGCTGGCCATTTTGGCGGCATTGATGCCCACCGCACCGCCCCCGATAATGACCACGGTGGCCGGATCGACACCGGGCACACCCCCCAGCAAAACGCCGTGGCCGCCCTGCGCCATTTCCAGGTATTTGGCCCCCTGTTGAATCGCCATGGGGCCGGCCACCTCACTCATGGGGGTCAGCAGCGGAAGGGACCCGTCGGCCTTTTGAATGGTTTCATAGGCAATCGCTACCGCCTTTCTTTCAATCAGCGCACGGGTCAAATCTTCCGATGCCGCCAGATGCAGATAGGAAAAATAGATCTGGCCCCTGCGAATCAACGCAAACTCAAAGGGCTGGGGTTCTTTAACCCGTATAATCATTTTGGCCCGTCTAAAAATATCCCTGGAAGAATCAACGATCTCGCCGCCGGCTTTCTTATAGGTCGCGTTGCCGAATCCGCTGGCCTTGCCGGCATTTTTCTCGACAAGGACCCGGTGTCCGTGCTGCCGCATGAATTCAACTCCCCCCGGACTCATACACACACGATTTTCTTCCGCCTTGATCTCTTTAAGAATTCCAACAATCATTTTACTTTCCTTTCTGAAAAAGGACCATTCATAAAGGCTGCCTGCGCATCAGCAGCTTTCAAAGCGCTTATCGGGTAATCTTTGAAATCAGGCTTCAAGACATTTGCCTGCGAAAGCGACCATTTCTTCGGTTGCTTTGGAGAACTGCTCAGCGGTTTTCTCAAGTGCCGGATGCGTGTTGTATTCATCCCGCGAATATCCGTCCGCGGAACAGCCTTTTTCAAAATAGGGAACCCGCAAGAGTTTATCCATAAGTTCCAGGGGGATATCTTCCATGATACGATCTTTTTCAAAACTGATTTTTTCGACACCGGGCAGGAAAAGAACCTTATCGATAAAGGTGGGCGGACAGGTCACAACGACGTCGGCGCCGGCTTTTTCTTCCAGATGCCAGATACGATTTTGGCCGTCAACGGTCGGCCCGACGATCAGTGAGCAGGACAGCATCTTGCTCGGCAGATCATTATCTTTCAAATACTTGTAAGCCTTTTTGAAAATCGCCAATTCAGCCAGTCGAATTTCACCGTCGGACAGCTCGATCCCCTTTTCAGCGGCAAAGTCTTTTAAACCACCGAGGTTACCAAATCTGCCTTCCATGTGGGTAATAACCGAACGCCATTTACTCAAGTCCACCCCGTTTTTCCGGGCGGTTTCAAGACCCCTTTTGACAGTGTCGGCACAATCCACCAACTGGGGCAAAACAAAAGTCAGGGTGTTGTTGGTGGGAATCCCTTTGGCTGTCAGGTACTCAATTACTTCGTAGCCCTGCTTGGAACCGGGAACTTTAATCATGACGTTGGGGTTAATCGCCGCTATTTCTTCAGCCTGACGGATCATGGCATCCTTATCAAACACGCTGCGCGGATCCACCTGTCCCGAAATAAAGCCTTCCCTGTAATTGCTGGCTTCAAATAGCGGCAGATACATCTCCGAGCCGCGCTTTACAACCGTCTTGTAGAGCTCCCAGAACAGCGCCTCTTTATCCAGACCCGGATTCGCGGCCAGAATGTCTTTCGTCACCTTTTCCCAGTAGGCCGGATCATCCTGAATGGCCTGCAGCGAAAGGGGTGGATTGGTGGTTACGCCCCTGAACAGCTGTCCGATCGGATTGCCCCGGTCATACATTCGATTGAATTGGGTCTTTAATAGATCACGGTCACCGGGGTCCGCCTTTTCCAATATTTTTTTGCACCAGTTTTCGAAAATAACAGGTGAGGAATCCCACCAGATTTCCATACCCGGGCTGATGTCTACCAGCCTTTCAAAAAAATTTCTTTCTTCCATTGTCATACCTCCAAAAATAAGTGATTGGCATTTAGTGTTTAGTATTTAGTGTTTGGTGTTTAGTATCTAATTTATGGTGCGGTATCGATATGTTAAAGTACTAAACACTAAATACCAATCACTAAACACTTAATCTACTCGGCTTTGATGTTCAGGGTTTCAGAACTTGAGTGATACCGCCCCAGTTCAATTTCAAGCTTATATTTATCCCCCCTGTGATAGGAGTAAAGCAGTTCTATGGGAATGCTGTTTTCATCGAAGGTGAGGCTTTCGATAAAAATGCCGGCGGCATTTTGGGGCAGCTCCAAAATCGATGCGATGTTTTGGTTCAAATTCACCGCGCTGATGGTCTGTTTGCAGCGGGCAAGGGAGACCTTAAAGCGTTCGGTCATGATTTTGTACATCGAACCGATCAGGTTCATCTCCTGGATGCCGTCAAATATGTCGCTGGGCAGGTAACTTTCTTCATAGACATAGGGCGTGCCGTCACCAATTCTTACCCGTTGCACATGAATCACTTTTTTGTTGGAACCTAAAAATAAAACTTTAGCAATTTCATCTCCCGCCTGTTCAACCCGTTTTTCCAGAACCCGGGTACTTTGCTCGATGCCGCTGTCCTGCATCAAATCCGTGGTGCTTGCAATGTGCTCGAGTTTATGCCTTAATTCGGCAGGCGCAAGCGCGGACACAAATGTACCGGTCCCCTTCTCTTTGCGGAGCAACCCCTCGGCGGTTAATTCCGCAAGAGCCTGCCTGACGGTGGTGCGGGTAACATCACACATCCTGGCCAGTTCAACTTCAGAAGGAAGCTGCTCGCCCCGCTGGTATCTGCCGGTCTCGATGAGTTCCTTTAACCAGAAGCTGATCTGAAGATATTTGGGAATCGGATTGGATGTGTCTACAATTTTCATGGGGTCACCTTTCTTAATCCGCCCAGCCAATGCCGGAGGTAACCAATAGAAAAAATGCGCGGTTGCGCAGCGGCAAACGATGCTGTTTTCATGAATGCAGTGCCTGCAAAAGAAATAAAGAAATTAGGTGTAAACTGGGTAATCGACTAAATGTTTAGATGTATATACAATAAATCGTATATAAATTTCAACCTAATTTTAAAAAAAATGGGGTGTCGATACCGTAAAATCAAAAAAATGACACTGCAGCTGACTGGAACTTGACAATGAAGTTTTTGAATTAAGTTTAATACTTAACCACATAATCACAAGAACACACGCGGATAAACAAAAAAAAATTGATGAGGAAAAACAATGACCATCTGGCTGGTGACCCTTATTTTGGTGGTGGCGATGCTTTTGTTGATCAGCGAGAAACTGCCGGTGGATCTGACTTCAATCGGTATCATTGTTGTATTGGCGGTCAGCGGCATTTTAGCACCAACCGAAGCCATTGCGGGCTTTGCGAACCCGGCGGTCATAACTGTTGCAGCCATGTTCCTGATCAGCAGGGGTATGACCCGCACCGGGGCAGTCGAATTTATCAGTCAAAAGGTGATTAAATATTCCCGCGGCAGACCGACTCTGGCAATATTTTTAATACTGGCCATCGTGGGCACGGCTTCTGCCTTTATTAACAACACTCCCGTGGTAGTTCTTTTTATTCCTATTATTTTAAGCCTCAGCTGCGAGCTGGATTTCAGCCCGTCCAAATTTCTAATTCCGGTTTCCTATGCTTCCATTTTAGCCGGCACCTGTACGTTGATTGGAACTTCCACCAATATTATTATCAGTGATTTGAGTGCCGCACAAGGTTTCGGGTCTTTGGGCATGTTTGAGCTTTCACCGCTGGGCCTGCCCATCGCCCTGCTGGGTATTTTTTTTCTAATTTTTGCCGCACCGAAGCTGATGCCGAGCATGCACAATCCGGTCTGCGAGCTCAAAGATTCGGAGCATCGGCGCTACCTTGCTGAATTCCAGGTTCCGCGCGAAAGTCCCATCATTGGTGAAAAACCGGATTTGTACTTTAGCGAAAAGTACCCCAACATGGAAGTGATTGAACTGATTCGGTATTCGCATGTCTTTTATCCAGACAGAGATGCGGTAAAAATGGCCCCCGATGACCTGTTGCTGGTGAAAGGTTCGGCCAATGATCTGGTTGAAATTCTTCACCAAAATGTGGTGGAACTCCCCCTGGCGGGTGAAGATATAAACTTCGGGACCGAACAAAAACAATCGCTAATTGTCGAGTTGATCATACCGCCTCAGTCAAGGCTTTTGGGTGAAAGGCTGGTGTCAAGCGGCCTGCAGCGGGATCCGGACATCCATATCATCGCCATTAAGCGCAGGGAGCTTCATTATGCCGAGCCAAAAGTCAAAGACATCCGGTTAAAGATCGGCGACATTCTTCTGGTTCGTCTACCGGAATCATCGCTGGAGAGGCTGCGCGGGGAGACGAATTTCATCATCGTCGAAGACATCCATCATGAAATTGTGCACAAGAGGCTGGCGCGGCGCGCGTTCCTGATTTTCGGGGCAATGGTTGTGGCTGCCAGCACGGGGCTGGCGGATATTTTAATCTGTGCCCTGGCGGCTGCCTTTCTGATGCTTTTAACCGGATGCCTGCAGCTGCGGGACGCCTATCGAGCCATGGACGGTCGGGTTCTTTTAATTATTATTGCCATGATTGCACTGAGTGCCGCGCTGGAAAAAACAGGTGCCTCCGAACTTTATGCCAGCGCATTTCTCAGCCTGTTCAGCGGGCTAAGCCCGGCTTATGTCCTGAGCGGAGTCATCTTGCTGACCAGCTTCAGCACGCATGTACTGAGCAACAACGCCACAGCGATCCTGCTGCTGCCCATTGCGATTTCGGCCGCCCAGGGTCTGGGGGTCGACCCCAAACCGTTTATCATTGCGGTTTGCTTTGGCGCCAGTGCCTGTTTTGCGACGCCGATCGGATATCAGACGAATCTGCTGGTGTATGGACCCGGCGGATACCGCTTCAGCGACTACCTTAAACTGGGGATGCCGCTAAATTTGCTGGTCCTGATAATGGGTTCCCTGTTCATCCCGCTGATATGGCCATTTTAGTACCTGAATCTTGCATGAAAATTGATGAGAAGCAGATAAAAACTTCCGACTTATGCAAAATTCAGGTAACAATCGGCTTGCTTTTGATTAAAGGATAGATTATTGTATAAATATTCAACATAACCCCGCTTCAATTGGCGGGGAAATTTCTTTCTGAAGGAACAATTACATTTTCCAATGTGAAATCCTCCAGTTTGAGATTTTGAAAATATTAAGGAAGGAGGATATTCGCATGGCAGAGGGAACTGTAAAATGGTTTAGTGACCGCAAGGGTTTCGGTTTCATCGAGCAGGAAGACGGACCGGATGTGTTTGTTCATCATTCAGCAATCAATGCAGAAGGTTTTAAATCTCTCAATGAAGGCGACCGCGTTAGTTTTGACATTGAGCAAGGGCAAAAAGGTCCTGCCGCTGCAAATGTCACTGTGATTTAACTTTCATTTACAAATTAAAAGGGCATCCGTCGCATAAAGAGAGGGATGCCCTTTTGTTTCGTTTGAATTCGTGCCTGTCCGATCCAGAATTACAAGATCTAAAGCCCTAAAACGATCCTGTCCGAATTCCTTTTCATTACGATCAAGACTAGCGGCCTACGAGGTGACAATATGGCGAAATCGCATTATTCATTTAAAAAGCGTCAGAAAGAACTGGCAAGGAAAAAAAAGCAAGAGGAAAAAAGACAACGCAAATTGGCTAAAAACACTGACATATCCGAGGAGACTTCAGAGCAGCCTGAAGAACATTCTGACGAGCAGTCTGAACAACAGTCTCAAGATCAGCTTCTGGATGCAAAAATTGATTGAACGATAAGGAGGAATGTTGTTTCAAGTTTTAGCGGGAGCGGTCCGGGGCAGTTTATCCCTGATCTTGTATGTTTTGAACACGGTGTTCTGGTGCATACCGTTGTTTGTGTTGGTGGCCGCCAAGGCGGCGGTTCCTTCAGAATCCTGGATGCGAAAATGCAGCCGGATACTAAACGCCATTGCCGAGAATTGGATCTGGGTCAACAACCAAAACCAGAAGCTTGTCGGAAATACGGGTTGGGACATTCAAGGTCTGGAGACGATGGAACGGTCTGGATGGTATCTGATTCTGGCCAATCACCAATCCTGGGTGGATATCCTGGTGCTTCAAAGGATATTTCATCGGAAAATCCCGTTTTTGAAGTTTTTTATTAAAAAACAGCTCTTATGGCTTCCGCTGCTAGGCCAGGCTTGGTGGGCGATGGATTTTCCGTTTGTAAAAAGATACACGAAAAGCGACCTCCACAAAAAACCGCACTTAAAAGGCAAAGATTTAGAAACAACGCGCAAAGCCTGTCAGAAGTTTAAAACAATCCCGGTTTCTATTATGAATTTTGTGGAAGGCACCCGTTTCACAAATGAAAAGCACCGCAGGCAGCAATCACCCTTTGCTCACCTACTGAAACCAAAGGCCGGCGGCATTGCGCTGGTGCTCAGCTCCATGGGAGAACAAATTCACCGCGTACTGGACGTTACCATCGTGTATCCCGACGGCGTCAAAAATTTTTGGGCACTTCTCAGCGGTAAAATCCGCAAGATTAAAGTCCGCGTGCGATCACTGCCGGTGAACGCTAAACTGCTCGGTGATTATACCAATGATGGGCACTTTCGGGCCGGGCTGCAGGAGTGGCTGAACACCATATGGGCAGAAAAAAACCGGGTCATCGAACAGATGATGGCTTCAGAAACGATGCTTTCCGGCAGATAAACACCCATTCATTTTCTCACCAAAGGTCGATTACCCGCCGAAAATATCAAATAAAGAATAACCGGCGGCACTAGCGCTTATCGATCGGAACAAACTCGGTCTGAGGCGGACCGGTATATATCTGGCGGGGACGGCCGAGTTTCCAGTTGGGATCATCCAGGCTTTCCTTCCATTGAGCGATCCAGCCCGGCAGCCTGCCGATGGCGAACATCACCGTAAACATGTTGGTGGGGATACCGATAGCCCGCAGGACAATACCGCTGTAAAAATCGACATTGGGATACAGATTGTGCTCAACGAAATAATCATCTTTCCTGGCAACCACTTCCAACTCCTTGGCGATATCCAGCAGTGGATCAGATATATTTAGTTTATTTAATAATGAGTCGCACATTTTTTTCATAATCTTGGCCCGCGGGTCATAGGTTTTGTAAACCCGGTGGCCGAACCCCATCAAGCGGAAGGGGTCTTTTTTATCCTTGGCTCTTTCAATGGCTTGCGCCATATTCTTTTTTTTGGCGATATCGCTGAGCATCTCAATAACGGCCTGATTGGCCCCGCCGTGCAATGGGCCCCACAGCGCGGCGATGCCGGCCGAAATGGCGGCATAAAGATTAACCCGGGCACTTCCCACCAGGCGCACCGCCGAAGTGGAGCAATTTTGTTCATGATCGGCATGTAAAATCCAGAACACGCGTAAGGCGTTGACGACATCATTATCAATCTCGTAAGGTTTGACCGGCGAATCAAACATCATATTTAAAAAATTGGCGCAGTAAGCCAGATCGGGCCTCGGATAC
>JBFFCW010000035.1:0-16090 GCA_041559695.1 Desulfobacterales bacterium | reverse complement strand
GTCAGCGAATATCACCACCTAAAATGAGCGGTTTAAATTAAAAAATATGCTTTATAAAATCTATATGTTAAATGAGCATAGTCAAGCCCCGACCAGCCATTTTTTTTGTCTGTCACGCCAGCCGTTGGTTTTGGCTTCGGACGGCCAGTTTTTGTTTTTCTCTTAATAACCGATTCAGCGCTTCCTGGTCATTTTCTTTTTCAGCCGCTTTGATCTGATCAAGGATCTGACGATCTCGACGTCTTTGGCCTTTTTTCACAAATTGAATAATCAAATTCATGCAACCGCTTTCATCCCAGGATTCTTCAACCATCGCCAGGGCCGATACCAGGCGGTGCTGTTCGGGATTATCAATACGGCTTAATAACCCGGAAATTTGTTCAACGGAAGATAGCTGGTGTTCTAAAATCGTTTTGCCAATCGATTGTAAATGGCGGTTTTCAATGTATTCGATTACGTTATATTTTTTGATTTCAGACAATATGCCGGGAAACTGAAGCATCATGGCAATAATTTGCTGCTCCAGCCGACTTCCCTTTTGATCCGTATTCTTTTTTTGCCTGCGACTATCCTTTTTTCCTTTTTCAGAAGAATCTTCTCGAACCTTTTCCAATATGATATTTTCTTCAAGACCGATTCGCTCGGCAAGCTGTTTGATGTATAACGCCCTGGCCACATTATCATTGATAGCCGCCAGCGGACCTTTCAAATCAGTAACAACGCGGATTTTCCCTTCCGTCGAAAGCCCGTGCATGCCGATGGACTGCTCGATCAAAAATGAAATTATTCCCGGTGCATGACGGGCTGCTTTTTCAAATGGTCCGGTGCCTTTTTCTCGCAAGTATGAGTCCGGATCATGTCCGTCCGGCAGCACCAGGATATGGGTGTCCGCTTTTTCTTCACGGAAGACATCGCCCCGGCTGAAATCCACATGCTCCTTCCAAAAGGTGTCGATACAGCGCAATGCAGATCGAATCCCGGCTTCATCAGAGTCATAGACCAGGATCATGCGCGGAACGTATCGGCTCAGCATGCGCACATGATCCGCCGTCAGTGCCGTTCCCAGAGTTGCAACCGCATTTTCAATACCGTGCTGGTGAAGCATCAGCAAATCAAGGTATCCTTCAACGATATAGACGGTTTGCGTTTTGCGGCATTTGTCCTTTGAAAGGTGAAGCCCATACAAAGAGCGGCTTTTGTTGTAAACCGAGGTTTCGGGGGAATTAAGATATTTGGGCAAGGTATTATCCATTACCCTGCCCCCGAACCCGATCACTGCCTGATTAACATCAATTATCGGGAATATGATACGTTCTCGAAAACGGTCATAATAGCCGCGTCCATCCTTTTTGGGTAAAATCAGGCCTGAGCGTTCGACTCGCGAAAGCGGCACGCCTTTTTTCGAAAAAAAATTTAAGAGATGATCCCACCCCTTGGGCGCATAGCCAATGTTAAAACGGGCAATGATTTCCGATGACAGGCCTCTTTTATGAAGATAGGCCATTGCCGTCCGGCCGGATGCGCCACGGCGTAGGGCCCGGCTGAAAAAATCCATCGCCTGCCGATTGATCTTGAGCAGGCTTTCTCTTTCACCCATCCGTTTTTTCTGTTCAGGCGTCAGGCTGCGCCTGGGAATATCAATACCGTATCTTTTGGCCAGAGATCGCGCCGCTTCCGGGAACGCCAATCCATCATTTTTCATCAAAAAGCTGAATATATTTCCGCCGGCGCCGCAACCAAAACAATAAAATATCTGTTTTTCCGGGCTGACGGTGAATGAAGGTGTTTTTTCTGTGTGAAAAGGGCATAGACCGACAAAATTTTTTCCTGCCTTTTTCAGATGAACAACGTCTGATACCATTTCCACTATATCAGCCGCATTTTTTATTTCTAAAATCTTATCTTCAGGGATAAAAATTGCCAAATACAGCAACCTCCATAATTAATGGAACAGGGAAATATAAACACACGGAAGGATCTTAGATGGAATGAAGCGTTTCAAATTTCACATTTGTCCGACTTGCTAATTTGAATTGCCCTGAAAAATTTACCATAAGTCTGATTACTTATGGCTCCCCTGTATAAGAAATTGTTAAACGGACAAGATAATTTGATCTTTAAGATTTGTCAAGGGAATTTTAACCATATGCCTTATTTATTATCGACATTGGAACGCGGATGAAGCGTTAAATCCAAGGCCGCTTTCAAGTCCAGTGCGCCACTGTATAATGCCTTGCCAATGATAACGCCGATCACCCCTGACGCTTGAAGCGGCAACAAATTCTTCACGTCCTTAATTGATGAAACCCCGCCGGAAGCCACCACCGGGATTGACACGGCTTCAGCCAAACGACGGGTCGCCTCCAGATTCGGGCCGCTCTGCATTCCATCCCGCTGAATGTCGGTAAAATTAATGGCGGCAACGCCACAATCTTCAAACTCCCGGGCAAGATCAATCGCGTCAACCCGGGTGGTCTGAGTCCAGCCGTCAATCGCTACTTTTCCATTGCGCGCATCGATGCCCACCACGACCTGCTGCGGATGGGTTCTACAGACCTTTTTGACAAACGCCGGCTTTTTTATGGCCTCAGTGCCGATAATAACGCGTTTGACGCCCATCTCCAGGTATTGGTTTACGGTTGCTTCGTTGCGAATCCCTCCCCCCAGTTGAATCGGCACATTCACTGCTTGTAATATTTTCCGGATGGACGCCATGTTTTGCGGACTTTTGGCAAACGCCCCATCCAGGTCGATAACATGAATCATCCGGGCACCGAGCCCGGCCCATTTTGCGGCCATAGCTCCCGGATCATCCGAATAGACGGTTTCGTCGTCCATGCGGCCCTGAAGCAGCCGGACACATTTTCCACTTTTGATATCAACAGCCGGAATAATAATCATGGCGTGGTGTTTGGTTTTTGGTGTTTCGTATCTGGTATTTAGCGTTTAGTGTTTTCGAATTATCATGATTCAGTAAAGCAGCATAACGACACACTAAACACGAAACACCAAACATTAGAGCTTCCCCTTTGAGGAACGAACATCCTTGATCCGTTCATCACTGGCCGTCGCCTGGTCTAAAGCCCTGCCAAGCGCCTTGAACATGGATTCAATGATATGATGTTCATTGTCACCGTAGGATACATTAATATGAAGGTTTAAGCCGCCCCGATTGACAAAGGCCCTGAAAAATTCTTTTGCTAATGAGACGTTAAAACCCGTGGAAGAAGTTGTTAAAGCGGGAACATGGTAAGCCAAAAAAGGGCGTTTCGACAAATCCACGGTGACGGCGGTCAGGGCGTCATCCATCGGCGTTACGGCATGGCCGAATCGTTTAATGCCTTTGCGGTTTCCAAGTGCTTGATCAAAAGCATCGCCCAGCACAAGACCCACATCTTCAACCGTATGGTGAAAATCAACTTTCAGGTCGCCTTTCGCCTTTACGCCCAGATCAAAAAAGCCGTGAACGGCGAGCAGAATAAGCATATGATCAAAAAAGGGGATGCCGGTCGATATTTCAGACTGGCCGCTGCCATTTAACTTCAGACTGACCCGAATTGCCGTCTCTTTGGTCTTGCGCTCAACTTCGGCTGTCGGTTCCATATTTTCTAACCTCTTGTATTATTATTAAAAAACTTGAAGTCCAACTCTGGCTAAAACCCTCGAACAAACCCTGCATTTTCCAGATCAGCTCAAACCGCAAGTACCTGTACGTCCGCAAAAACTCAAGGGCATCATAATCAAATTCTTTAAGAAATGCAATCATTTATATCATTATTCGCAAATTGCCCTTTAGAGACCCGCACGGGTATTTTCTGCAGATGGACGCTTTCTGGGAATGCGTTTAAAGAAAAGGTGGCCCATCGAAATGGACCACCCGTGAAAGGAGGTCAGAATGAAGCACTATGACGTACTTACTCTAAGGTAACCTGGACCCATCCAAGTTACGACCATAAAGAACCATTTTAGGTTTAAAGGTTACAAATTATTGGGAATAAATAAGCATCCAACACCGCTGAAATCCAGATGAATGAAAAGCCGCTCAGACGGTGTAGAGAATCACCAAGCAGCGGGTATCTTCGTTGGAAAGACTTTTCAGCTTGTGGGGAATATCGGAGTTAAAGTGAATCGACTCATCCGTCTTCAAGTGATGGGCCTTGCCTCCCAGTATGACTTCAAGCTCCCCTTCCATAACGTAAATGAATTCTTCGCCTTCGTGTTTGTATTCCACCGGTTTGTGGATCTGCCGGGATTCGATGGTGATCATAAACGCTCGCAGATGATCACTTTCGGCATGCGGCGTGAGCGCCTGGTAAGAATAGTTCCGTGTACGTTTCATGAAGGCCTTGGATCTTTGATCCTGAATGATATCCTTTTCCGCTTTACTGAGGAATGTGCCCGGATTGACATCCAATGCCTTTGCCAGCATGAGCAAAAAACCCACCGAAGGAGAAAATTTCTCATTTTCGACCTGATCGATAAATTCCGGAGTTTGGCCGGTTGCCTTGGCCAAATCTTCCACAGACCAATTTTGGGCTTCTCGAAGTTTGCACACCTTTGCGCCGAACCCTTCCCCTGAAGCACTGCCCTTGCGCTCACATAAAACGTCTGCTATTTTGCGCATCACAACCTGTTTGACCTTGGTTGTGAGTACCGGCAAAAATGCCCTGGCATCGGTTATAATCCCAAAATCCGCAATCTGAAATATCGGTGAGCGCTTATCACGGTTGATGGCAACGATTGTTCTGGCCTCAGCAATCCCGGCGGTATACTGAACCGCTCCCGACGTTCCGACGGATAGGAGTAAACCGGGTCGAACATGCTTTCCTGTCTGTCCGATCAAACGTTCTTTATCCACCCAGTGCTGGAGCACCGGCGGGCGCGTTGCACCCACCTCACCGCCCATGGCGGCAGCCAGTTCTCTGACCAGGCCAAAATCATCCATGCTGCCGAGTCCTGCCCCACCGACAACCACGACTTCCGCTTCTTCCAGTTTTCGGTGCTCGGCAGGTTCGAGTTCACTCGATAAGAGTTTAATACCGTTGGCGATTTCAGGGCATTCTACAGCTGTCCGCTCAACAACGCCCGGGGCGCCGTGAGCTTTCACGGCACGATGCACACGGGGCTGGACCGTTGCAAATCCGGTTTTATCTTTGTCTGCGAATGTCAATTCAGCCATGATTTCACCGCCCCACGAAGGAGAAGAAGCGATGACCTCACCGTTTTCGATTCTCAAATCCAAACAATCCGCCAATAGTCCAGCTTTTCTGAGGCTTGCAGTTCGCGCAGACAGCTCCCGGCCAAAATCAGTCAGTGCAAACAGTACCAACATGGGCTTATGCTTCAAAACTGCTTCTGACAGGATATAACCGTAGATATCAGCTCTTGGCACACGCAGTCCGTTTACATCTAAAACGCAAACTTTATCTGCACCGTGGTCAAGACATAATTGTTCAGCCGCTGCCAGCGGTATGAATGCCTGCATGACCGGGTCAATTTCGGATTCATCAACATCGGATAAACCGATCAGAACCATGACGACTTTCGCCGGCACGGATTGAGCCACTTCCCGGGCCTTGGCCAATACATTGAGACCAAACCCGAAAAACCTCTCATTCCTTAAGTCTCCAAAAACCCATATTTCTTTTTCAGCACGGTTTGACATAAGCGTGATCTTTAAAAATTATCCGACTAAACCGGTATCGACAAAAAGCCTGGCAAGGTCTTGCGCTTGCTCCTCAGCCGAACCCGTTAAAAATTTACATTTTCTAACCTTTTTGACTCGTTTTAACGAAATCACCTGTGTCGGGGATCCCGGCTCCCCGACCTGTTGGGGAGACAACCCCAGTTCTTTCAGATTCCAAAATTCCACCTTACGCCCTGCGAAGGCAGATTCGATTCCATGCAGCCCAACATCTCTGGGCTGAATTGAGCCAGGATGAACCGTCACCATTGCCGGCAACGGGAGTGCAAACTTTTCCCTGAAACCATCGGCTCTGCGCTCGACAAAGAACTCATTTTCCGCCGGCTCGATAGAATAGGCCCAGGTGACTAAGGGCAAATTCAGCAAGATAGCAGTTTGAGGACCGACCTGCCCGGTATCACTGTCTGCAGTTCGAATGCCGAAAAGAACTAAATCAAACGGAGCCAGCTTTTGGATCGCAGCGCCAAGGGCCGTTGCGGTAGCGAGTGTGTCTGAACCGGCAAGTGCAGAATCGCAAAGCAATATGCTCCGATCAACGCCTACAGCCATCGTTTCGATCAAAGCAATCTCAGATGATTCCGGCCCCATGGAAACAGTTGTCACTGCCCCCCCGTAAGCGTCCCGCAAATTCAGTGCTATTTCCAGAGCAGGCCTGTCATAAGGATTTAACTCGCAAAACTCAGGTGACCGAACCACCCGTCCTGCAGGAGCACTGACGACAACCGATTTGACACACACAATAATGTTTAATTTCATCCGCTGGCCTCATTGTATTCGGCTCAGGAAGCCGATTGCCTGATAGTTTGGGCTTGGGCCCGGCCGGTCCCTGTCATTTAGAACCCAATACAATTCTGGCGATAACGACTCGCTGAATTTCAGAGGTCCCCTCATATATCCGGGTGACTCTGGCATCGCGGTAATACCGCTCCACAGGATATGATTTGGAGTAACCATAACCGCCATGGATCTGAACCGCCAGGTCGGTCACGTTGCATGCCGTTTCTGAAGCAAAGAGTTTGGCCATAGCCGCGGCCTGGGAAAGCGGCTTACCTTGATCGCTCATTAACGCCGCCCGGTATACCATCAGACGTGCTGCGTCAATTTGGGTCGCCATGTCGGCGATCATCATCTGTATCGCCTGATGTTTGGCAATTGGCACGCCGAACTGGCGGCGTTCTTTTGCATACCGCACCGCTTCGTCAAAAGCGGCCTGGGCGATTCCGAGGGCCTGGGCGGCGACTCCCATTCTGCCGGTGTCCAGTGCTTTCAGGCCGATGTTCAAGCCCATGCCTTCTTTCCCAATTAAATTACCCACCGGTACACGACAATCATAAAGTCGAATCGAGCTCACCGGATTTGAACGCATACCGCAAAGGTCCTCAAGATCCCCGACCACAAACCCGGGAGTGCCTCGCTCAGCGACTATCACACTGATTCCCTTGTGGCCGCCTTCGGTGTTCGTGCGGGCAAAAATCAGGCATACATCGGCAACCCCGCCGTTTGTCACAAAAACCTTGTTGGCATTAACGACGTAGTGATCACCGTCACGAAAAGCGGTTGCTTCAATTCCGGCCGGATCTGTACCGGCATTGGGCTCTGTGAGACAGAAAGCGCCGATCTTTTCGCCTTTGGCCAGTGACGGAATCCATTTTTCCTTTTGCTCGTCTGTACCAAAAACCATAATTGGATAGACACCGACCCCATAATGAACGGTTAAACAAAGTCCAAGACCCGCACAGGCACGCGAAATTTCTTCAATTACGATGACATAGCTTACGGCATCCATTCCGGCACCGCCAAATTCTTTGGGGACTTGAATTCCGAAGTAACCTAACCTGCCCATCTTTTCTACCACTTCCCAGGGAAACCGGGCTTCAAGATCCAGGTCTCTGGCGATCGGCATCAGCTCTCGTTCACAGAAGGCGCGGACCGAACGACGCACAGCATGATTTTTTTCATTTAAAAACAAGTCCATAGCAAACCCATTTAACTGTAAAAAAACGGTATGTCAACTTAGCAGGAGGTAAAAACCATCTTTGCGCCCGCAAGACGGACAGAGTTTTGGATATCATTGGATATGGAAAGAAGTCAATGGAAGGCTATCAGAAAAATCAAAAGGGCAGCCCGGAGGTGTACCCAGGAGCTACCCTTAACGAGAGGACATCAAAAGAGCAAATGTAGCCTCCCCTCGATTGGTAATAGCTTACAAAATATAAGAATTACCTGCAAAATATTCAAGAGGCCTTGCTATCATTTTTGAAAAAAAATAATAAGGCCCTGGTGATCCGAGCATGGTCAAAGGCCTTGCAATCTCGAAAGCAGCCCTCTGAGCCCGGTCAACCCAATTATTTTATTACAGATTTTTGAGCCAAACACATCTTCGGTTGACATCAAAAAAAAATTCAGCTAATAGCATTCGGTTGTATTTATCACATTGTGGCAGTTTGACTTGCCCGTAAAAATCCCGAATCATTCGGATTTAACCGGTTGGCCAGAGATGGGAAATCGGAATCGGGAAAACGGTGGTTTGTGAAAAGACGTGAACGCCCGGATCATTATCCGGGTTAACCTATTGAATAAAGACGTATAATCTATTCAGGCAAATGATTTGAAAATGTGGTGGAGATGAGGGGGATCGAACCCCTGACCTCGGCATTGCGAACGCCGCGCTCTCCCATCTGAGCTACATCCCCACAAGAGACCGTTTTCATATCAAATTGTCAAAAAGCGGTCAATCTATATTTTATCTAGACAATTCTGAACGCTGGACTGAACGTATTGCGATAGCTGAAATCTGATATTCAGGAGAAAATTTATGAAATTTCGAGTTGCGTTAAATGATGCTCACAAAACCTATACCTTTGATCAGGATAAAATTTTGTCCCCGCAAGATACGGTCGAGCGCTTTAAGCAAAAGTTGAAAAAAGTGAATCTGGAGATATTGAAGCGCACCATCCGCATCGACAACGGTCGATTGGATATCCCGATTTATTTCAGCATCTGCGGCCAAGACGCCTATGACATCATTGGAACAAAGAAGCAGATGGGTAAGGGCGGCACCCCGAGCCAATCCGAAGCCAGTGCGGTGATGGAACTGGCTGAACGGTTTAGTTTTTTCAGCTTTGTAAAAAATCCGGATAATTTTTTTACGCAACGGTTTCGTGATATTAAAGATAAAGATACGGTCATCCCTTTTGATATGATTGCCAAGTCGGTCCACGATGAATCGGATGATCTACCGGCTGCCCGCAAAATCTTTGAAAATTTACCCCTGAAATGGACCTGGGCTTATAATCTGACCCGGAAAAAAGAAATCCTGGTGCCTTTTGACTGGTTTTTCTCCATTAATGAATTCAATGGCCCATCTGCAGGCAACTGTGCGGAAGAAGCGATCAGCCAGGGAATTTGTGAAATCATCGAAAGGCACACCTCCGCTGTCATCAGCAACAACCGTTTGAAGGTTCCGGCCATTCGGGTCGAATCCGCCACCGATCCGCTGGTGGTTGAAATGATCGGTAAATATCGCAACGCAGGGGTTAAACTATTTGCCTCCGATTTCACCCTTGATACCGGGATTCCC
Source organism: Desulfobacterales bacterium (assembly GCA_041559695.1). Taxonomy (GTDB): domain Bacteria; phylum Desulfobacterota; class Desulfobacteria; order Desulfobacterales; family JAHEIW01; genus JAHEIW01. The sequence goes on along the minus strand of JBFFCW010000035.1, from coordinate 6,806 downwards.
AGCGTCGGCGTCCTGGCATATGATCCGGCCACCTTCCCGAAACTCAGCGAAATTGTCTGGACCGCCGGGACGACTCCGGATCCCCAGAAGGCTTTTAGCCGTGCGCTCACCGAAGTCGCGCAGCTGGCCGGTGATTTTGACACAGCAGCCAATTATGTGGCCAGCGGATTGCCCAAATATACAGACCTGGCGGATGCCGATTATGTCATGAACCCGGGCAAAATGATTGAAATTAACGCACTGCCGGATCTATCAGACGATAATATAAAAATCGAAATTGAAAACTGCCTGGGCGCCCTGGCTCCTATTGGAATGGACGTATTGCTCATCAACACGATGCACCCGGATCTTGAAATCCCCGCATTTTACACCATTATACCGGGAGCGCACTTCAGGGAACGGGCACTGGGAACCAGTGTCGGCATGTTTGCCAGCAAACATATCGCAGATAACCGGAGTCCACAGGCAGCCATCGCCGAGCTGGGTAAAATCGATAAAGAACTTCCCGGAAAATATTATGTTAAATTTTATCTGGGGTCCTGCCATATTGCGCTGGGTGATCCCAAGACAGCGCTGACCTATTTGGAGGCGGCCTTGAATCTGGAACCCAATGAGCAGGATGTTCCCAGCATATACTCGTATATGGGAGTGGCTTTAAAAGATATGGGAGAATACCGGCAGGCCCTGAGGGTACTCAATAAAGGTGAAAAACTGGATCAGGAAAGAACGGATATCTACAATCTGATGGGGTTCTGCTATTTCAAACTAAAAGAGCATGAGGCGGCCATCCAAAATTTCAAAACGGTCATTCAGCTGGACCCTTCTTCTGCGATTGATTATGCCAATATCGCTTCAAATTATCGCGATATGGGCCAACGGTCAAAAGCGATCCGATATTATGAGATGGCACTTACGCTCGATGCTTCGATTGGATTTGCCAGGGAAAATCTGGAAAAATTGAAAAGCCAGGACGTCTGATCTAGTCCACCTGTTCAATCCGGCGACGCAAATGCCCGATACTGCCTTTAACCTCCGCAGCCCGCTGATTCATTTCTTCTAAAATTTTTAAAGTGTGCTGTTTGTCTGTTTTGGTGCTGTCCAATCGGTCGGCCACAGCGGTAAGGTCGGTAAAAAACAGTTGGAAACGATCGATCATCAGATCAGATAAATTTTCAGCGAATTTTTCGACAAGTTTAAGTAAAAAGGCAAACTTTAAGTTTTCTCGGAAATCCTTCAACTGCTCCACGACCGACTTTAATGTCTCGCGTTTCATCTGCTGGGTACCGCCGCGCAGCGCCTGGCGGAAGACTTCCGCTCGTTTACCGGCCGGCTTTTTCAGTATTTTTTTTAAATTCCGCTGGAGGCTGTATACACCGAGGCGCAGAATTGCAGCCGTTTTGATTCTGGCTGAATAATGCATTGTTGTCACCAGTTTGGGAGGATTCAGTCCGGACTGTTGCAATTGGGCAACCATATCCGGCAATTCAATCTTAGGCTGTCCTTCAATGTTCAAAGACACGCCGAGCTTTTTCATCATGCGAATATACTCATCATGGGCATCTGAAAGCATCGCATTATAAGGGCTTGTAATCGTTTCAAAATACGTTCCAATTTCCTTTTCCTGCATTTTAACGAAACGAATAACCTCCGGATTTATGTCTTCGGTAATAAATTTATCCAGAGATTGTTTAAAATCCTGATAGCCCAGGTACATGGTTTTTGAAACACCGGGTAAATCTGCTTTGCCCTTCACCGGCTGCGTCAGCCCTTTGTAATCTTTTATAAACGTAAAAATCTTTTTGATGATTTCACCGGAATGAACATCGAAAAAGCGGTTCACATCGACATTGATCTTCTTTTTGATTTTGGCAACAGCTCCGGAAATCGTCGTTTTTAACACGGCCTTCATCTGATCAACGCGTTCCTGATGGGTTCTCAGCTTATGCATCATTTCCCTGGCACTCTGAGAATCACGGGCAAGGATGTCTCGATTGATTCCGACCCAATTGTCCATTCCGGATAAAATAACACTGAGCCGTTCCAGATGATTTTGCAATAAAACAGCGCCCCGCCCGCCGCTGAGTTTTAGATCAAAGGCTGACTGGAATCGCATCGTTTCCCTGACAGAAAAATCCGTCAATTCTTCTTCAGCTTTCCATTGCTGCATTCGCAGCTGATCTTTTTCTGAAAGCGTCAGGTGCGGCGCGGAAAACAGATTGAACAGGGCCGAAAAAGAATATACTTCCGGATCGGGTTTGATCAGGGCCAGTTCTTCCTTCACCTTGCCGACCAGGATCTTGAGCTCCTCAATGGAGTCGTGTTCGCTAAAATCACAATTAACGACAAACAGGATGTTGTCCAGGATACCCATTTTCTTGATCATGGATAAAAATTGGATGTCCGCCTGCCGCAAACCCGTCCGGCTGCTGATAACATAAACAATCAAATGCGTCAGCAGCAAATAATCCTGAATCATCGCCAGATGCATTGGATTCGAAGAATCGCTTCCCTGGCAGTCAGCGATTTCAATATTCTCGTCCGTTCCGGTTGAAGGGATCTGCAATTGAACATCTTTTAGATAAACCGCCAGGTCTTCGTTGCCCACAAATCCCTTGTGTTCGGCAAAGGTGGTTTCTTCATAGCGACGGGTTGTATCCTCAGAAGAGAGAATATCGTAAACGCGGTCGTAACCTTTGATATATGAGGTCAGAAGCACATTATTAAGATTGCGGGTGTCATGGGATATCAATTGCTCTGAGCTCAATGTTTTTAAAGCCTGTTGAATTTGGCGGCGTTCGTTTTCGCTTCTGATATCGAAATTTGAATTGTTCTTGCGCCACTCCAGTGAAGGGAACAAAACCAGTGCCTGTTCCATTTCCGCATTGACTTCATCCCAGGTCTTGAAGTAAAGATGCGCACTTAATCGATCGCCGGATCGCACGCGCGTAACAATGGATGTGACAACGCCGGCGCCTCTTTTTAGATAATCGCCTTTCAACATAGAGTTTAAAAACGTGCTCTTGCCGGATTTAATCGGGCCGACCACCGCCACGCGCATAATATCTTCCGTCATCTGCTCCGGCAGCCCCTGGCAGGTTTTATCCCAATCGCCGAAACTGGTTTCCGCCAAACCGGGCATGGATTTGGCTTTGGAAATCAAAGATAGAATATCCTGATTGATCTTTAAAATTTCTTCTTTAAAATAATTGTAGGCGTCCATAGATGTTCTTTATATTAATGTTGTTTAAGATTGCAGTCATGGCGCAGTTCATACAACCTGCCGGCTTAATTGTCAAAATGTCTTTTGCATCTGACTTCTAACAACGGGCGACTGGCTAAACCGATTCTTGCGACATTCAGAAAAAGCGAGTAACCAGAAGCCAGCCGCCAGAAACGATGGGCCATTCCGCAAATCAATCAAAGGTAATCCGTTCGAATAGTCCCCGGCGGTGGCCTTCTATTTTAGTTTTCATGTCGAGGACATAATCCGGCCGGATGCCATCTCTCCAGCGGGGATAGCCGCCGCGCCAGACGTATTTGATAAGTTCCCGGAACGTTTTACGGCTGAATTTATACGCGCCAATATCAACCTCAAGTGCCTGATGATTTGCCTCAACCGGTAGCGTAACCTGCCGGGCATAACCGGAAATCATTTCTCGAACTACAGCCTGGTTCCGATAGCCCTCCGGCTTTTGTTTGAACGCTTCAGGCTCTTTCGGGAACGGATATCTGCGGTATAATTCACCGATGAAACCGCTGAAACGAATGCCGTGAATGGCACCCATTAAATCTCCGATTTGTCCCCGATCTTCTATCGTGTAAACCGGCCAGTTGGTTTTAAATTGATCTTTATCGACATTTTCGGTCATTTCACCGATATGCAGACAAAATTCCGACCCAAATAAAAAATGCTGTTCCAACAGAAGCATATCCGAATCGATGTTAAAAAAGCCAAATGCAATGGTCCCATGGCTTATGGATTCAAATGATAGCGGCATCACACGCTCCGAATCGAATTTAAAGTAGAAGACTGATAAGAGGCGACGCATATTTTCTGAAAAGCGGCCGTATCACCGTTTTTCTGCTCATTGTTCAGTCATCATTACTCGTCACTTATTTAAAGTGAACCGCCATTTGCAAAACATGTCATCCGGATGGGGGTCTGGCGGTGCAAACAAACATTCAACCATTATGCGTGCGTCAATTTCCTTTGCAAACGTTGCAAATTCACCACGGTGCATTTCTTTACAAACAAATTCATCCAGGCCTCTTCGCAACCGCGCCTGTTGGACAGGGCAAGACGGTACGGATATACAAACGTCTTCGGCATTTTGTTCGATTTTATATTCAGCCAGAATACACCATGGAAATAACTTCATTGCTTGTACAAAACCTTCCAACCCTTTTTCGGTGATCTTGAATTTTTTCTTTAAGTCTTTTGCAGCCATCGAAGACACCTTACTCCAGACCCGTTCATTCAAACGCTCGGCGGTGGGTTGGTCAAAACGCTCTGCACTATAAAGAAACCAAAAGGCGTCAACAACACGATAGTGCCACAGAAGAAACTCAATATACCTGCTTAGATCCTCCTTTTCCATTTTATCAAAGATCTCAAGATCCATGGGTGTATCCTTTCAAGTTTGTTGATCATCAAATTTAAACGCACCGGTAAAAAACGATCCGGCAGTAATCAGCCCGGCACAAATTATGAATGCCAATCCAAAGCTGCCCATATCGCTGATGAACCCAATAAATACGGGCGCCAGGCCGCCGCCGACAACGATGGTCAGCGGAATAATGAGTGAAACAGCAATATTCCTTAATTGAGCGGGGACCATTAGAGACATTGCCGCAAATCCGGCAGGGAAAAAACATGCGGCCACCAGCGGCTGTAAAAATATAATGTAACTGATAAGCGAACGGGATGCAATTCCCAGTAAAAAGGTCATCAAACCGGTGAAAAGCAAAACAATTTTAATCATCCGCCACGGTCCAATACGATCGGTTGCCCATCCACCGAAAAATACGATTATGATGCTGGGTATTCTGGAAAGCGCAATTAGCGTATTGGCCAGACTCTCATCCATACCGTACTCCGATACCAGATAAAGCGGTAACATGGTATAGATACCCATGGTACTGATAATGCCCAGGCTGAACAAAAGAACCAATACCCAAACGGACAAATTGCCAAACAGTTGCCGTAAAGACGCAAAGCTGGGCGCTTTGCCCTGGAACTGCCCTCCGCGGCTATATCCTGCGAAAACCGGACTCATTACCAAGGCCCCAAAACCGGTTAACAAAAAGACCGTACGCCAGGAAAACCATACCAGCGCAGCTTCGCAAACCAAGGGAGCCGCAACAAAGCTCAGGTTGGGAGCAATATCGTGAATGGCAAGGGCTTTGCCCCAGTGCCTTGAAGGGATTATGGCCGTCAAGGAGGCGATCGCTGAAGGCAGGTACAGTCCCGCCGCCATCCCGACCGCAAATAAACCCAGCCGTATGGTCCAGAGGCCCGTACAAAATGAGGTTGCGATTAAAGCGAGGCCCAGAGCGGTATTGGAAATGATAATGGTACGTTTATGGTTGAAGTGTGAGGATACGAATCCGGAACCCATCAGGGTGATGAAGTACCCCAGTGAAATCATAAAGAACAACGTCCCGGCGTCAGCGTGTGTCAGGTTCAGATCGCTTTCAATCCGCGGGATCAGTGGTGCCGTTATGATCCGGGAGGCAAAGTTAAAGAAAAAAATGGATGTCAGAATAAGCAGCGAACCCAGTTGATTAAAAAAGGAATCGGCAGAATTATTTTTACTTCCATGGGATTTAAAAGGCGTTGAAGATTTATCCATATTTCAGGTCAACCTGCTGAATAATATTCCTTAACAAATGGTTCATAGAGGGTTTGACCGATCAGAACGCCTGTAAATCCGGCTGCTTCATTCGAACAAATCTTTTCGGCAATCCGCCGCCCCGCTTCCAGTCGCTTTTTAGATTCGGCCTGGTTGAGAAATACATAGCGTTTTGCCTGTGCAGGAAAACCTTTCATAATACCGTTTGCATTTGTTAATACTTCTGCTATGGCAGCTTCAGTTATCAACGCGCCTTGAGCAAGACCCGTTATTTTGGACACCAACTGCGGCCGAAACGTCCATTTTCCCGTCAGCGGTTTGCCGACCGCATTCAGACCAACAATTCCAATGACCCATCTTGTGCATTGCGGAATAACGGGTTCATGCTCAGCCGGCGCCTTTAAGAATTTGCCGGCGGCACCATCCGCTTCAACGACAATCCAACGAAAGACTCCGGATTGCCAGATTTGATCAATTGTTTCAGTTGTGAATCCTTTTAACTTGTTCTGGAAAGCAATTCGCCGGCTACCCGCTGAAATGTGAGGTTTTTGCCGTAATATTTTTCCGGCTTCTACTACAAGGTCGCTGGCAGACTCGGATATCATTACGACAGATGATTGCTTAGGGCTGGGTGTGTAGATTTTGGTAGTTGTTGTGGATAGCACCGCATCGCCCTGTCTGGATAGTTCACGGGCAAGGCGAAACATCAGCGAGGTTTTCCCGCCGGCGCCCACAAGGCTGATTACACCGCCTCTGCTCAGTTGCAAACTATGTCGCAATGAAGTCATTGTTTTGTATCGTGTTGCGGGTTGCGGGTTGCGGGTTAGAGTTACAAATGGCTATGACTTCAAATGCCAGGGTTTTAGCCGCTGGTTTCTCGGCTCTTGCTGCTGGCCAGAAAAATTGACCAAAAGTCAATAGCCTGCATAAACACGACACCGATAAACTGAACCT
>JBFFCW010000034.1:0-16343 GCA_041559695.1 Desulfobacterales bacterium | reverse complement strand
GGATCGATGCCCTGGGCATCCAGCATGTGAACCTGACCTCTCGTCTTCATGGTGCCCAATTCGACCAAGAGGGTTGACCCGCTGCGCCCGACAACAATCAGACCCACCAGCACCGGCGCGATTTCACGCACCAGAACAGTAGACATAAATCCGCCGAACAAGGCCGTACTGCCAAACACCTTGAGCCAATGAAGAGACTGGGCGACGATGCCAAAGCCCACGAAGATCCCGCTCACCAGAATAAACGGTAATGCCTGTGCGCCGACTTGATAACACTGGCGCATAAACTCGGTGCGAATCGACCGTCGCCAGGTGATTGGGCGGCAGCTTTGCCAGACGACGGCCGCGGCATCGCTGATAAATTCAACAGGCCATTGCCAGAGGCCAATCGTCCGCCGACCGATGATTGCCAGCATACGCCTCAGTTTGGACCCAGTGTGCAATGAATCATTTGCTTCTGATGGGATGAACGGTTCGGTATTCATATTCGTCCTGTTAGAAGATAGGTTGAGGTCTCGCCGATGTTTGGCAAATAATAGCGGCTGCGCACCTGAAACAGGTAATTGGCGCGCAGGCGCTGATAAGTGGTTTGCGAAACCTGGATTCCACCGGGTATGCCGGATTCTGCCATCTTTGATGCAAACCGGGCTGACTCGCCCCAGATATTGTATGTTTTCTGTTTGCGACCTACCGAAGTGCCCATGACGCCCCCGGTGTCGATTCCGATTCTGAACTCCATGGGGGAGTCCAGTGATGCAAACAGGCCGGTAAAGCGATTCTGAAGATGAAGTGCCAGGTTCGCAATCCGATGGGCATGGTCTTTGGAACCGGAGTCGATTCCCGCCGCACAGATGATCTCCTCCCCCATAATTTTCATATATTCGATGCCCTGGGATGCGGTCAACTCTTCCAAATAGCCGACCATGAGGTCAAATGTGGTCGTTGATGCGTCGTCCACTATACGCCCGGCAAGAGATATGGGATCGGTAAATCTAAGGACCAGGACTGTCGCATCCTCATAAATGTCAGCAGCGGTTTGATCGGGGTCAATACCGCCGGCTGCCAGACGATTCAAAAACGAAGTGAATCGGCCTGTTCCGTAAGTGGAAACATGCTTTGTCTGTTCATCCGCCCGATCCGTTGTATCGGGATGATGTTCGGAACGAATGTCGCTGACGGCGGTTGCTATCCCCACCCCCGGGGCACTAGAATCTTCCGCGCCGGCCGCCTGATCTTTATGGTCTGCAGGCGCCGGTATCGATTTTCGATCCGCCGAAAACCGGAGCGCCAGCATGTTGGCAATGGCGTGGGCAAAGGAAACGTCTTCGTCCAACCAGCCCTGGGACATTCGCTCGTGCTCGAACCACAGGGCCCCTGCGGTCCAATCATGATAGCAAATTGGAACCACCAGCAAGGATTCACAGCCCAGCGGTTGCAGGTATACCCGATACAGCTCGCTCAGGCGACTATCCGTTTCCGCATTCCCGGCGCTGATATCTTCGCCGTTCTGCAACATATCGAACAACGAAGAAAAGTCGGCCCGGGCCAGCACGGTTCCCTGGGTATGACCATTGCTTTCGCGATCATAGCTGTCGATACACTTTAAAAAGCGGCCGTCATCATCAAAATGCCACAGGCTGGTGCGCCTTAAATTGATGGCATCGGTAACAATCTCGGTTAACTGTCTGAGGGATTCCGCCTCCTCGGCACCAAGCACGGCCGCTTTAGATGACAGCTCGGCGAAAGCCCGGCCCTGGGCCTCGAGTTCATGCTGCCGCTCAAGCACCCGTTGGGCACTGCGCTCTGCCCGCAGCGCATGGAACACCAGCAGAGCGGCCATAATCGCTGCCAGGACCACAATGCCGGAGGACATCAGCAAAATGGTACGGTTGTTGCGCGCAACAAACCCGACGAAGTCTTCTTCCGGCACAAAAACAAATACCGATAAATCCAGCCCGGTTTTTTGGGGTAGCAGGAACGCGGCACTCAGATAGCGCCGACTGTCAACAGTCAAATCCCGGTGGCCATACCCATCGATTAGGAAGCGGTTATAGGCACGATTCAAAACCGGGTCACCCAATTCTTCCACCAGAATGGGTTTAAACACATCGCCTTCCTTTTTCACCATTTTTTTGATCTGCGGATGGGCAACGATGTAACCGTCTTCGTCGATAATGATGGCCTCTCCGTTCTGGCCGATTTTCAATGTTTCGAGAAAGGCGCTGACCTCTTTTAATTCGATATCCAGCCCGAATACGCCCAGGCGCTCACCGTTTTTCCCCATAATCGGCAGAGAGATGGTTGCGCCATGCGTTTGGCTGGTAAAAAAAACATAGAAATCAGTCCAGAACGGCTCCTGGCTGTTTACAGCTCCCTTATACCAGGGCCGATTCCGGGGATCATAAGAATCGTCAACGGATGTTTTCTCATCAATCACGCTGCCGGCCACATCGCGGTGGATCCAGGTTACGTTTGTGGGTCCGTTCGTACGTTCGATGATTTTGGTGTGCAGGGATCCATCAGGCTGACGGGCTATCATTAAAAAATTGCCATGGAGGTCAGCAACAATGAAATTGCTTACCTGCGAAAGATTGGCCATTACCCTTAACGCAAGCGGCTCCAAAAGATCCCGATTGTGAATATCAAATGCCGTATTTTCTAAAAAGTTGGCGGTGAGCCGAACCGTATCTTCCAGTGGCATTATAAAAGCGTTCAACTCTCCACCGATGCGCCGTTCGATAGCCCCCAGCACATCATCGGACAGGGCCAACGCATCCCGGCGATTACTGTAATAAGAGAAAGCGGTAATCGCCAGCAACGCAGCCAGCATGACAAAAACAAATCCGATCGGGCCTGCCACTCGAAAGAAGTGTCCCCACAAAGATTTTCGGCTGCTTCGATCACCGAAATTGAGTTTAACCACTTCTTCTCTTCGCAATTTTTGTTCCCCCAAGCATGATCTTTGAAAAATTGAGTGCCAATCAGTGAATGTTTTTCTTTTAATCGATGAATGAACTGATCAATAAAACGCTTTTTAAAAAATCGCAAAGACATTTTAAAGACGACCACCGCAGGGTGTAAAAGCGTTTTTAGTCCGATTATATAGGCGCATGGGATTTAGTTGAACACGGCCTTCATTTGGATATGCGAAAAAAATAGGCACGAAGCAGATGGGTGTCAATTGCACCAAACGCATGACATAATTCTTGAAAATAAATTTTTCTTCGGCCAATTAAATACCAAATAACCTGCAGATAGAATAAAGCGTCTAACACCTGGCCCGCAGCACGATTTTGACGAACAGCGATAATTGCATTAGGATGTGACATTATTTATTTGTCAACATCATCGACCAGAAGAAGATCTTGGTTATTTCCCCTACAAATGTAACCGGGAGAAAGGTGGCGTATGAATAAAAATCATTTTTCACGAAAATGTTTGTGTCTGCTGCTTGCACTCGCAATCGTATCGGTCGCCGCGGGGGCTGTTGTGGGCGCAAAGGAAGAAAAAGACAAAGACGCCAAAGAGAAAACCTATGCGATCAACGAAGCCCAGCTTCAGTCCCATTTAATGAGCTTTGCCGACCGTTTTGCCTCTATTCTGGATATGACGATTGCAAAATTTGAGAACCTTAATCCCCAGGGAAAAAGCCGTTACGAGGTGCTGGAACTCATGACCTTTTCGCTGCACCAGGGGTTCCTTATCGCCGCGGAGTCCGATCCGGATGTCGCCCTGCTGGACATGGTCAGCATGGTGACGCTGGGACGCATATTCTTCGAGGAAGAGGGGCAACCGCTATACGGCAAAGTGGTTGTGCCGGTGATAGAAGGGTATCGCAAGGCTGAGGCCGATATCCGTAAAGTCGCCGCAATCGTAATGACGCCGAATCAGATGCTCAACCTGATGAAGATCATCAGACGCTGGCGCAAGGAAAATCCCGAGGTAAAATCTTTTCCGCTGATCCGCTTCAGCAATTTTGCCGCCGATCGACGCGAAGCCACCCTGACCCGGGAAGAAGAGCCCGAAGGGCTGTTCGAATCCGTTGAGAGCGCCTCCGAGACAGTCGAGGAAATGCGTTTGCTGGCCGAGCGGGGCATGTATCTGGCCACGCGCATACCGCTATTGTCCGGTTTGTTCGGAGATCTGTGGCTGACGAGAATTATGAACAATCCAGAGCTGCAAAAGGCCTTGTCTGACGTTTCCCAGCTCTCACAGGGAACGGCCGGGCTGGCAGAAATTGCCGAGAAGCTGCCGGATCAAATCGCAACCGAGCGGGAGGCCACCATCAAACAGCTCGCGGGTGAAATCTCTGCTGCAAGAAAAGCGGCCATGGCGGATTTTCTGGCTGAATTTAAACGCATTGAAGAACGCCTGATACCCGAAATCGCAAACGCCATGGACCGCGCCGAAAGAGAAGGTGAGGAGCTGGTCGATCACACCATGCGCCAGGCCATTGTTCTGATAGCAATATGGCTGGTCGGTTATGTCATCGCCCGGCTGATAATTCAGTTTTTTTCAAAGAAGATGAAAGCGTCCGCCAAATAGATCCATCTTTACAAAGTTTTTATATCCATTTTACCTGAAAGGATCGAACGATGAGCACCATGGCAGCTGTGACCCAGGCAGAAACAGCTCCGGCAGTCATACGATGGGCAGCCCGATTTGCCAAAATGCGGGATGACTCGCTGACCGTTTTTTGCTGTTTGATCGGTGCGCCGGACCGTTTTGCTGCTCGTTCTTCTATCGATCGCCTTAACAGCGCCGCTGGGGTATAAGCTGGCAGACCAACTGCTCGAAGGCCAAACCCGTCCCTACACAGAGCCCGTCAGCAAAGCCGTCTGGAAGGCCATCCGGGATCGCGTCCATCAGGAGCAAGGCGCGACTTTCCTCTCGGCCAACCGTTTCGGCATCGAGCATAAAATTGACCTGGCCATTCTAATAATGGCATCGGAACCGATTTCCGTTCAACTGATAACCGACCTGAAAAGGGTCGCCAATGAAGTGCAAGGTGCGAATCTCAATGTTGGTGTTTATGTATTTCAGGAGGTCGCGGTAAAACGTTCCAAATTTGGAAAATACCGCAAATTAAATCTTGACAAGTACTACCACGTTGTGGCAATAGAAGAAAAGATCTTCTATTAGAGTTGAAGACATATCTTCTATTCGATTTCTGATTCGCCGTCTTTTCGATTACAAAAATATAGACCCAGGCTGACCTCGATCTCATTTCTGAACACTGACCTGATAATTAAATTTAAAAAAATAACTGCTTTTACTGTCTCGTTCCAACGAGGGACAAGCTGTCAGCTTTTTACAGCCCATCAATTGTCTAACAAATGGAGTCTATCAGAATCGATGGAAATTGCGAATTTACTTCGTACCAACAATTTCGCCAAAACCCTGGTGGATTCTCTTCCCTGTGGTTTTCTGGTGGTTGACAAAGACGGCCGCGTTCAGGTTGTTAACAACATCCTCGAACGTGTTTTGAAAGTCAGTAAAAAAGCCGCTATCGGGAAGGGAACCGGCAATGCTTTAGGGTGCCTCCACGTGTCCGATCACCCCAGGGGATGTGGCTTTGGGGAATGCTGTACCGATTGTGAAGTTCAAAAGCTAACCTTCGATTCACTGTCTACAAACCAAACGCAAAAAGCAAGGGCACAACTTAAAATAATAATCGGCGGGCAGGTGAGAGACTTGAGCCTGTTGATCAGTGCCTCGCCTTTCACGCTCGATGATGAAATATTTTGCATCTTGTTCATTGAAGATCTTGGCACCCTGAGGGCATTCACACCAACTGACACCAAGAATGGATTCAGGGGAATAGTCGGCCAAAGTGATAATATGCGGGAGCTGTTTGATACCATCCGGCAGGTCGCGCAGACAGATTTCCCTGTTCTGATCCAGGGAGAAAGCGGTACCGGCAAGGAATTGGTGGCCCTGGCTGTCCACAAAGAGAGTCCTCGCGCCCGCAACCACTTTGTGCCCGTCAATTGCGGGGCCCTGCCAGAAGGGTTGCTTGAAACAGAACTCTTTGGCCATGTCAAAGGGGCTTTCACCGGTGCGCACCGCGATAGGAAGGGACGTTTTGAGATTGCCGGCGGTGGAACCATCTTTCTAGATGAAGTCGGAGAGTTGAAACCTGATACCCAGGTAAAACTTCTACGGGTACTTGAAGACGGATCTTTCGAGCCGGTTGGAAGTGAAAAAACCATCCGCGTAAATGTTCGCGTGATCAGTGCCACAAACAAAAGGCTGGAAGAAGAGATAATCGCAGGGCGGTTTCGCCAGGATCTATACTACCGGCTTTGTGTGATGCCGATTGTTATCACTCCCCTGCGGGCTCGAAGCGAAGATCTGCCACTTCTCGTCGAGCACTTCATTACCCAATTCTCTGAAGAAGCTTGGGGAAAAAAGATCACCTTGTGCGATACAGCGCTTCCCATATTGACATCTCATACATGGCCGGGCAATGTGCGCGAACTGATAAACACGATTAAGTTCGCTTTAGTAAAATGCAACGGGCCCCGGGTCAAGCCCGAACACCTGCCGCCAACTCTCCAGCCGAATATATCCAGGCTTTATCCCTTACAGCATCGCGAGTCAAAACTTCACACCGCTGATGTTGTCAAAGCCCTGAAAAAAGCGGGTGGCAACAAGTGCCAGGCCGCCGAAATCCTGGGTGTCTCCAGATCTACCCTGTATCGGTTTTTCGCCAGGCAGCCATCCAGTTGATGAATTCTTAAAAACACCCTGCTCCTGGTTTGCTTTCCAGCATAATCTTTGTTTAATTACACCCGTTAAGGATTAACGGTTGCAAAGGTGATCGCCTGACCCCGGTTGTCCCATTAACTGTGTCATCTTGTCCCATTACTAACATTCAAAAAAAAACCACAAGCCCTGGACACTATCATAAAATTAAAGTGGCTGAAATTAATGAACAATTGGGTTTCACCAGCGGCTTTATTAACGCCTGTCTTTGTGTCATCGGAAACTTTTCACTAAAAGTCTCTGTATATTTCTCAAACGCGCATGGTAAATAAATTTCTATGTGTTTTCAGCATATTACCTTCTTTATATAGAGTGACCCATCTACCTGGCATTCATTCTGCATAATCAGCATGGAATGATGGGAAAGCCAAACGAACAAAATAATCTGCATTCCTGTAACGCGAATAAGTGAAGTATGCCCCGAAAAATACAAATCGTTTATGTAAATCAATCAACAAAAAAGATTGGAGGTTAAAATGAACGGAATAATTGCAGCGATAGGGATTGTCGCCTGTTTAGCTTTGGCCAGCTGGTTAATACTTCATTCAGTGCGAAAAAGCATTAAATCTTTCCGTTATCGTTAATGGAAAAATAGTAAAAGAGTCTAAGGATGAATGTCCAGGTGTTCTTAATCACCTTAATGACAGCCACGGTGGCTTTGATGAGCACCCTTCCTGCAGCTGTTGATTCACCGGTAATCGATCAATCACCGGGCATCTATGCGGCTTACATCAATAAATATATTTCCAGGTGCCAAACTAAAGAGACACTGTTTAAGAACTTAAAGTTAAAAAATCATTCAGAAAGTTGTATCCCAGGCAACGAAAAAAGCCGCATTTTTTTCTGAAAACAAAGAACAGTTCATCAGTGAAATGATCGAAAAAAAATGGGGGGGAAACAATGTTTAATTGAATTTTATTTGAACAAAAAATTTCACGAAATGAATCCTGCAAACGACATTGCATTGTCTCAAACGATTGCAGCGCTCGGCAGGTAATAATTCCTAAAAAAAGGCCCGGTTCGATTTGAACCGGGCCTTTTGGGTTTTAGTTATTGAAATTCAGATTAGAGTTCAATCCCCAGACGCTCCCACACGGACTCCTCGTCTTTGATTTCCGCGGCTTTTAAATGCGGATAAGTGGTGATGAGAAAGTAGGCCAGCGGCAACACCCCCAGCACGATGATGATGGTGTCGGGGAGGACGCGAAAGGTCCCGAGCCAGACGACGGCGCTTTTCTCGAAAAAATCCGCGCTGCGCGCCACCCAAAGTCCGTCGGTAAAGGAGATCCAGGCCTGCATGGCCCCGATGGGCAGCAGCGTCGCAAATGCCAGCAGAAACAGCCCGCCGTTAAGCCCCCAGAAGGAAAGCTTCAGGATTCCATCTTTCCAATGGGCCTTGTCCACCAGACCTCTCCAGGAGAACAGCAGCAAGGCGACGGAAAGCATGCCGTAGGTGCCGAACATGGCGGTATGGCCGTGGTGCATGGTCAGGTAGGTTCCGTGTTCATAAAAATTGATAATGGGAAGATTGATCAGGAAGCCGAAGATTCCGGCGCCCAGAAAGTTCCAGAAGGAGGCGGCCACCAGAAAATACAGGGGCCACTTGTAAGAGAACTCCCTGCCCGCTTTACGGATCTCGCGGTACTCCATTAGACCGCGCACCACCAGTGTCAGTAACGGCACCGGCTCCATCGAAGAGAATATCGACCCCCAGCCAATCCAGAAAGCCGCGCCGCCGTACCAGTAATAGTGATGGGCGGTTCCGATAATGCCGCTGAGAAAAGTCAGGGCCGCGGTAAAATAAGCCACCCTTAAAGCGGCCTTGGCCGTGGCCAGCCCCATGGCCACCATCAGCAGTGCGATGACCGCAATACCGAAGAACTCGAAGATGCTTTCCACCCACAGGTGAACCACGAACCAGCGCCAGTAGTCCGCCATGGTCAGGTGCGAGCCCTGGCCGTAAAAAAGCCCGAAGCCGAAAAAGCCGACCACCATGACGGCGCTGAACAAATAAAACCAGATTAGTGCGCTGAACTCATCCTTGTGGCGCATCAGATGTCCGCCGACCGCCCGGTAGACGATCAGCAGCCAGAAAATCAGGCCCACAAACAGCAGGATCTGCCAGATACGGCCCAGCTCCAGAAATTCCCAGCCCTGATGGCCCAGCCAGAACCACAGATCGCCCAGCATCCCCTTGATACCCAGAACCTCCCCGGTCAGGCTGCCCACAGCAACCAGCAGGACGGCGCCGAAAAGCAGTTTCACCAGCAGGCTCTGCCGGGCGGGTTCTTTGCCGCCGATAATGGGGGCCAGGTAGATGGCGGACGCCAGCCAGGTAGTGGCAATCCAGAAAACCATCAGCTGTAAATGCCAGGTTTTGGCCCAGCTGTAAGGGATCAGTTTGGCCACCAAGGGCACAAAAAAGCTGGCCGGATGAATCGTATAGTGGGCCAGTAATCCGCCGAAACTCGTCTGCAGCAAAAATAACAACGTGACCACCACAAAAAATTTGGCGGCTTGAAACTGGCTGCGGGTCAACGGCATATCGATCAGTTTTTCGGCAAGGGCCGTGCCTTTGGCTTCTCCATACCATAAGCCGTAACGGTGAATGCAGTAGACAAACAGCGCCAACACCACCAGCAGGGCCAGGACGCCGGCGATGGAATAGAAAAAGGCGTCGGTACTCGGCACGTTGCCCACCCGGGTGTCCGGGGGCCAGTTGTTGGTGTAAGAGTAATCTTCTCCCGGACGAAGCGTCGAGGCTACCCAGGCGGTCCAGAAGAAAAAGCGTGAAACCTGCAATCGCTGTTGCTCTTCAGGGACCGTGTTGGGAAGAAAACCATAGCGGATTTCACCGTCTTTAAAGGTTTTTTCCCAGTGTTGCACCACACGCTCCAGGCCTTTGACCTGGGCGTCGGTGAGCGTGAGCGTATCGCTGGCGGCATCATAGCGATTGGGTTTGATTTCAGCCCTGGTTTTGACATCGATGATGTCTTGTTGCAAATCATCGAGCTGGGCATAGGATTTGCCGTAATCCGCCGTGGCCAGGTAATCGCCGATGGCCTCAGCCACGATGTGCAAGGACGTGGCGGAAAACTCCGAACCCCTCTGAGAACCGTGCCCCCAGACCGCCCCATGATCCATCAGGCCGAAGCGCTGATAGACGTCCTGGCCGGCGATGATATCCGAGCGCTCAAAAAGTACGTTGCCGCCGGAATCGACGACCTTTGCGGGATAAGGCGGCAGGTCATTTTTCATGGCAACGCCGCCGCCCAGCAGGACGACCATTGCAACAACAAAACAAAGAATTGCTGCCCATTTTAATGTTTTAAGCGACATGTACACCCCCTCTGTTGGCGTTAATAGTGGTTTGAAAAATTCACGCACCCCTCAAAATCTTTATCTTAAAGCCGCTGACCATGGCGTGCTTCCATGCCTAATCATCCGGTTACAGAAGGTCCATCAAAGCAGCGTTGGCGTTATATCGCGAAATTAAGCCACTCCCGAGGTTTTAAAACCAGAGCCTTTCTCTGGTTTTGTTAATGGTTTAAATATTAACCCACAGCGAAAAGCGATTTGACTTGGATCAAGGACGAGGATGTTTTTTACAAAAAAGCTTGCCACAGATAATTTGAATAAGAACTTATTCCTTTAAAACGTCAAGTACAGCTTAAATCAGCACTGTGACCGGCTCTGCGTCAGGCTCTAATTTAAGGCAACAGGGGTTAGCAGAATTAGGCAGAGAACCATCAGATCGTCTTCTTTTAGAGATCCTCATTTATTTCAGAACAAATTGCATTAATTTGTAAATTTGTAAAGATTTTTAAATTTTATTTTTCCCGCTATTATCGTTTGAGCCGATTTTCAAGATCCGCTGATTATTACAAAAATATGGACTTCCCGGGGGCCATGCGCGCCGTGAACCATGGTGGCTTCGATATCGGCGGTTTTGCTGGGGCCGGATATGAATGTCATGCAATTGGTGACACCCTCTTTGCTCTCCAGCGGATCCCATTTTAACAGGGCGTAAAGTTCTTTCAAATCGGCAATAATCCGGTTGAGCTCGACAACCGCAATGTGAATTGCCGGCACCAGCGAAACCGAACGGGCCTGGCCCGGTCGCGTCCGCATCACCAGGGTGGCCGTGTCCGCCATGCAGAAATCAGCCGTCGTGATTCCGATATAGGAATCGATGATGCGCTGGCGCAGGGTTTCTCCCTCGGGCGCATTCACATTGCTAAAAAACACCGGCACCCCCTGTTCGGACAGGGCCTCGGGCAGGTTCAGGCTTTCGATCAGCGGATGCTGCCAGGCCACCACACGCTTTTGATCTCCCCATTCAGGATCTTTGTTCCGCACCACTTCAGTAATTGCTTCGGTGACCGCGTTGATATCCACACATGTCCGAACCGTTAGATGGATAGGTCCGGCGGCTTCGATCAAAGTTTCGAGCAATTTTTTTCTGTCATCAGCGGTACGGTTTTTGATGCGCTCCAGTATAGCGCGGGATTCAGCGGACATCTCGCGGCTGAACAAATCCGCCTTTTGGCGGGGCTCTGAAAACGGTTTTCCCAAAGCCAGTTTTATGCGGTTTATAAATTCTTCCTGGTTGGCGGTGCTCATCTGATGCCTTTTTTCCAGCGGCTGATAAAAGATTGCGCCGCAAGGGGTTTTATATCACGCGCTTTTGTCCAGCCATGTATCGGTGGCGGCAGCCGGCGTATCATGCCGTCTTTTGGAGCCAAAAGCTTCTGACCCGCTGCTGCCAGCTTAACAGCCACGTCATACAGACCCCGATGGCGGATCATCCAGGACCAGGCCTGAAATAAGAGCTTTTCTTTGCGGTCCGCCGGCGTCACCCCCCAGGCCGTGTCGCCTTCGGCCAGTTTGGTGCGCAACGCCAGCAGCATCCGCGGCAGATTGATATTGACCGGGCATATATCCTGACAGGCCCCGCAGAGGGTTTCTCCCAGACACAGATCCCTGGCCCGATTGATCCCCACCAGCAACGGCGTTACCACCGCGCCCACCGGCCCGGAATAGGCATAACCGTAGGAATGCCCGCCGATCTTGGCGTAAACCGGGCACACATTCAGGCAGGCCGCACACCGGATGCAGCACAGCATCTCGCGAAATTGTTCATCCGCCAGAATCCGGCTGCGCCCATTATCCAGAACAACCAGGTGAAATTCCTGAGGGCCGTCAGCCTGACGGGCGCAGCGCGGCCCACCGATATAGCTGACATAGGTCGCCATATTCTGTGCGGCCGCACCGCGGCAAAGAAGTCTTAAAAGCATGTCGTGATCTTCCAGCCGGGCAGCGACACGCTCCATTCCCATGATGGCGATATGCACCCTCGGCAGGGTAGTGGACATCCGGATATTGCCTTCGTTTGAAACGGTGGTAATGTGACCGGTTTCAGCGCAGGCCATATTGCAGCCCGAAGTGCCCATATCGGCCGCCAGAAATTTTTCGCGCAGCGCCTTCCTGGCAATCCAGGTCAATCGCGGCGGATCCGTTTCATAAGGAATATCGAGTTGGTCTGCAAACAGGCTGCCAACATCATGGCGGGTTTTATGAATCGCAGGCGCAATGATGTGAGAAGGGGTTTCACCGGCCAGCTGAATGATATATTCGCCCAGATCGGTTTCAGACACATCGATGCCGCTATCGATGAGCGCATCGTTTAAACCAATTTCTTCACTGACCATGGACTTGCCCTTAACCACCCGGCTGACCTTATGCCGCTGCGCGACTTCCAGGCAATAATTGACTGCCGCCTGACCGTCTTCGGCAAAAAACACCTGACCGCCGTTTTTGCGAATATTGGCAGCCAGGGTTTCCAGAACCACATCCAGATTTTCGACAGTTTGCATCCGGACTTCATGGGCCTTTAAGCGCAGGCCCGGCCCTTCAGGCAGCCGGCGATAACACTCGGCGGTGCCCCGACCGAAGCGATTCTGCAAATCAGCCAGCGCCCTTTGCAGCACCTGGTTTTGGATGGCCTTTCGGGCCTCAGCCTTGTAATTTTCGGTTGTGATTTTTGTCATGTTGAATTTAACCGAAGAATATGAAAAAATGAAAAGTAAAACCACGAAAACGAGAAAAACTAAAAATACAAAATTTATTTTTTCGTGTTTTCCTATTTTCGTGCTTTCGTGGCAAATCGTTCATAAGTTCCAGTACATTCAGCTGAATATTAAGAAGCCAAAATTTGAGCGATATGCATGACCTTAATATCGGAGCCCATGCGGCTGAGCTTGCCCTGGATGTTCATCAAGCAGCCCATATCACAGCCCACCACCACATCCGCCCCGGTATCCATAATATTTTTTACTTTATCCGTCACCATGGCATTCGAAATATCGCAATATTTCACCGAAAACGAGCCGCCGAATCCGCAGCAATAATCCGAATCCCGCATTTCGATAAAATCAGCGCCGGAAACCTTGTGAAGCAGTTTGCGCGGTTGTTCCCGGACACCGATGCCCCGCAGCAGATGGCAGGAATCATGATAGGTTAGCCTGCCCTCAAAGCGTGCGCCCAATTCATCAACTCCCAGAACGTCCACCAGATATTCACTGAATTCATAAGTGTGATTTGCAAGATCCTGCGCCCGTCGCAACCATTGAGAATTGTTTTCAAACAGCTCCTCATAATGGTGGCGCACCATGTTGACGCAGGAACCCGATGGACAGACAATTATTTCTGAATCTTCGAATACGTCAATGAAATGTTGGGCGGCAAAACGGGCCTGCCGGCGATAACCGGAATTAAACGCCGGCTGCCCGCAACAGGTTTGATCGGTTGGACAGGCTAACGATATGCCCAGCCGACGCAAAACATTCACCATGGCTTCGGCCACCTCGGGATATAGGGTGTCAACTAAACACTGGACAAATAAAGTAACCGTTTTGGATCTGGTCATGCGGCCTGATCTCTAACCTTTTCACAATGAGAATATATTTTTACCTTCAGGGTTGCGCCCGCTATTTTGGTAATTTTATGGGTAAACTATAATAACCGCCTAAAAAAATCCAGCGTAAAATCAACGCGTAATGGGCAGTGATCCGATTTTCAATCTGGCGTGAAAGGCTTGCTATAAAAATTATTTCTGGTAAGATATTCAGCTGTTGGGAGAATTTAGCAATGACCGAACAAAAGACGGCGCTACTGGAACTCATTGATAAAATAGAGCATCTGGGACAATTTCAGGACCGCATCGATTTCCCGACATCCATCGGGCAGATATGGGAGGTCTTTTTAGATGATGTCCGAAATTTAATCGAAATTGAAGTTTGCGCCCTTTTTGTCGTTGATGACGATTCCCATGAATTTGTTTTAGAGTATGCCTACCCTGAAGATAAAAAAGCCATCTGCAAAAAGGAAATCAAATATCAAATCGAATGCGGGATCTTTTCCTGGATAATCAACAGAAGACAACCGGCCTTAATTCCCGCGCTGGCCTTTGAAAATGAAAAATCAATTGTCATGTTGCCGCTTTCCACCATTAAAAGAACCCTGGGTGCGGTCATGGTGAAGACGCCCATCACAGAAAGCGCTATGACCCATGAAAACATGAAGCTTTTGACCATGCTGGCCAAACAGTATTCGCTGGTGCTGGAAAATACGCTGCTGTATGATCGTTTAAAAAAGAAGCATAAATCACTGGAAAAAGCCAACGGTGAAATCAGACTTTTATCCAGAAAAGATTCACTGACCGGATGTTATAATCGCGGCTATCTCAACGAACACCTTCAACACGAAATTAAGCGTGCCTCCCGGTATCATCACCCCCTCTCGGTGGCTTTATGCGACATCGATCATTTCAAACGGGTAAATGACACCTTCGGACATCTATGCGGTGATATGGTCCTCAAAGAATTTGTGAAACGCCTCATGTCTCTGATTCGCTCCGACATGGACTGGCTGGCGCGTTATGGCGGTGAAGAATTTTTGCTGGTCCTGCCCGAAACCACCTTTATAAACGCAGACCGTCTGGCAGAAAGACTTCGCAAGCAGATTTCTAAAAAAGTATTTAAATGGGAAGGAGAAAAGATATCGATCACCGCCAGCTTCGGCGTAACCGGCCTGGATAAGCACACACCCGGCGCGGATTTTTCGCTGGATGATCTGATTGAAATGGCGGACCAATATCTTTACCGGGCAAAGAACTCGGGAAGGGACAAGGTCGTCAGTGGACCTTTTACCATTCAAGATTGATGAACTCGCAAAAAATCGAATTCATCCAGTGTTTGGTGTTTGGCATGAAATATATGATACAATATCGAAATGTTAGAATACTAATAACTAGATACAAAACACACTCGTAAAAAGGCTGCTTTGCGGACTTTTTACGAGATTATCAGGATTAACGACGGGATTTCTTTCTTTGCTTTATTTTTTCAAAGCCCGCTTCAACAACCGGTTGAATTTTATTCAGTTTTATCGGTTTGGTCAGGTAATTATCAAATCCCACCTGTTTGAGCTTCTCCAGATCGTAAAGATCCGCATACCCGGTTAGTGCAATAATGACCGATTGTGAGTTTCTTTCTCTGATTCGCTGGCAGAACTCAACGCCGTCCATATCGAGCATAATCAGATCCGTAATAATCACCGGAAAGTCCGCATTTTTCATCATGGCAAGTGCCACTTCCGGAGATTCGGCCTCAGCCACCACATAACCTGCTTTGGAAAGAAGCTTGTTTAAAAGGTCTCTCTGGAAATCCTCGTCATCAACAACCAATATTCTCTTTTTCATTTGAGCGCTCATTTTAGGCTGAAATACCTTCAACACG
This sequence comes from Desulfobacterales bacterium, assembly GCA_041559695.1. GTDB lineage: Bacteria > Desulfobacterota > Desulfobacteria > Desulfobacterales > JAHEIW01 > JAHEIW01. Next base: position 777 of record JBFFCW010000034.1, on the reverse strand, counting down.
CGCATGAAATTTAACGCCGAAACCGTCGGGTACCTTTCGGACAACTTCACCGCCCACCTTGACATAATCTCTGGATTTTGGCCGCATGAATGATAACGTGACCTGTTCGCCGACGGGAAGGGTGTCACGAGTTTCAATCAGCAAACCGCCGGAACTGATATTTTGAATAAAACCGCTAAAAGCACGGTCCGGAGTTGCAAAGTCTACCGGCATAAAATAGGGTTTCCGGGCGAATTTTCTTCTTCCGTGTGAATGCTTTGCTTCCAGGTCTTTTAAAAGGGTGCGGCGGTCTTCGAAGGGCATATCTAAAATGATCTCAAATAATCGAGCGGTTATAACAGAAATGTTCGGCTCATTTGAATGATTATCGGAAGATTCCATCAGCGAGATCCTTTAGTCATTGTATTCACCGCCAAGTGGGAAGGTCGCTCAGATGTGGCAATCGTCTGTTTTACATAATAAAATCAATAATAAAGTAAATTTACAACAATGTCAATTTAAGATAATGAAAAGTTAAATCGTTAAATTGTTGATTCGTTAATTGGTTTATTCGAGCAACTGCCCCTTTATTTTTTTTAACATCTCCTCGGTCACCCCCGCTTTTGATTTGAGGTACTCGATGGCGGAACCATATTTTTCGCGCAGGTGCTCCAGTAGGGCCTCAATGCAGTACCGCGGCGCTGAAAAATAGGGTGAGATTTTTTCCCGATCAATGCCGGCGGCATCAAATTTAGCATAGAGCCCATTGACCACATCGCGAATATAAATATTGGAAAG
>JBFFCW010000033.1:0-16690 GCA_041559695.1 Desulfobacterales bacterium | reverse complement strand
GCAAGGAAAATATTGCGATCCAGGTTCAGCGGTTTCCCTGGAAATTTTCAGGCCGCGCCACAACCATGGGCGCGCCGGAAGGTCTGACCAAAATCATTACGGATCCGCAAACGGGCCGAATTCTGGGCGTTGGGATATGTGGCCGCGATACGGAAGGATTGATCTCTGAAGGTGTTCTGGCCATTGAAATGGGGGCATTGGCCGAGGATATGGCACTCAGCATTCACCCCCACCCCACCCTTTCGGAAACCGAGGGTGAAGCGGCTGAACTTTACCTGGGAAGCGCGACCCATATTCTGTCTAAAAAAATAGTGACTTAATCATTTCCCCGCCGGTTTCAATTTTTCTTGCCTTTCATTCCTATCGGGTTGCGATTGGGCGATAACCGATACGCCGAACTCATGCCGATGAAATCGTTCATTGACCACAGGGTGCGAGTGGCGATGAGTGCCGGCCGGCCGACCGCCCCATCCAGGTTGTGGTTTTTTTCCTTGACTCCCATGGGTGCTTGTCTATAGTCTTTGCCCGGAAAAGCAGGTTCTTATCAACTCATTTTTATTCCAGAGGGAATCAAAGACACGGTTCCGGAGAGATTCGGACGGCGCATTTGTTACCGGTATCAAACATTAAAAGGAGATTGGAAAATGACGACAAGCGACACAGCAAAAAAAAAGCCTCTCTGGCTGTCAATCGAGGAAAATATCCTTGGGCTCGACTCGCAGGGCCTCTCAGCGGAAAACCTGGAAGCATCGATTCAACGGGTTGCGGATGAACTTGACGATGCGGGTTACAATGTTTCGCGTCATGGGGGCAACATGCTTCAATTGAGATGGGCAATGAATGAAGCGCACCAAGTCGGAAGGCCCCTTATGCAGGATTTCAACGCTGCGATCGCGGCACTTACACTGGAAGATGTGGCTGACCCTTATTCTGCAACGAATAAGCTCATCGGCGACATTGGAAAGACGTGGCCAAAACTCAAAAGATCCGAGCGCAGAGCGGATGTGATACAGATTGTCGAGAAGACAAAACTCGATCTGCTGATTGCCAAGGCAAAAGACCTGCCCGACGAAGAAGGTATCCGAATGCTCATTGAGGAAAAAGTGGATCCCAGAGTGATCACCAGCGGGTTGGACATTACCGGGGAGAAGTTGCAACAGGTGAACACCGCGATGGAAAAGGAGCGCGCTGAGAGGCAAAGAGTCGCCGCCCTGCTCGAGGCGGTAGAAGGCAAGCCCAACGAAGAAAAGGTCAAGCACCTTTTTAAGAATAATGTCTCCGAACCATTGATAATTGAGATGGCGAAAGTTGACCAGGACGCGATCGATGGTGTCAAACAGGCAATGGAAGCGGAGTTAAAGGAAAAACAACGGCTGGAAGAAGAAGCGGCCGCAAAGAAAAAGGCTGCGGCTGCCGGACCTGCGCTGGAAGAAATTCCGCCGGATGAGATGCTCGACCACATCGAGGCCATTCGCGAAATCATGGAATTCAGCGATCAGGAGAAAGAAATCAGAGTTATGTGCGAGCAGAGTTCCATCCCCAAGTGCCTTGTGGACATTGCGGTTTCGGAGCCTGGCAGACTGGATGCGCTCGAAAAAGAGGCGGGGGGATAACCGCTATATTCGTCAACTTTGTCAGGTCTTGAAAAACTATGGGATATTCTACAGTAATCAGGTCAAACATGTCCACTGGCAACATTCACGAACCCAAAGTCACCACCAAAGATACCCATGGCCGCAGGCTGCATATACAATGCGGTTGACACACAAGCGCCTTTCGCATATGCGTCTAAAAAAGCAAGGTTTTATCCTTGATGCCGGGCTGTGCGGCGGTTGGTATTGATGATTTCGAGGCGGCCGGGCATCCCGCTGAAGACTGCATTTGGTGGACCGGTGTTTTTACCGGTTCGATTGACGACATCCCCTCGGTGGCGGAGTCGGCGTCTCGAATCGCCCCGGATGCGGAGTAGATCATCCATGAGATGCTGTCGGGATTATCGCTGCGAGTCGTGCCGGGGGTTGATAAACGGTGCAGTTTATGCCGGGAGGGCAACATATGTCAATTGAGCGTCTTTTGAAACCGGGTTCCATTGCCGTTTTCGGCGGAGCGCAGGCCCAGGAGGTGATTCGCCAGAGCGATCTCATGGGATACAAAGGGGAGATCTGGCCGGTCCATCCCAAGAAAACGGAGATCCTGGGGCGCACGGTCTACCGCTCGGTGGCGGATTTGCCGGAAAGCCCCGATGCTGCTTACGTGGGTGTTAATCGCCACCTCACCATCGACATCGTCAGAGATCTCGCTGCGCGGGATGCGGGCGGCGCGATCTGTTATGCCACGGGCTTTACCGAAGCGGGCGAGGAGGGCTCCGAACTCGAAGAGCAACTCTTGGAGGCTTCGGGTGACATGCCCCTGATTGGGCCGAATTGTTACGGGCTCCTCAACTATCTCAACGGGGCGATGCTCTGGCCCGACCAGCAGGGCGGCCGACGGGTCGACGAAGGCGTGGCCATCATCACCATGTCGTCGAACGTGGGCTTTAACCTCACCATGCAGCGGCGCGGCCTTCCCGTCGCCTACATGATATCCCTGGGGAACAAGCTGAAGTTCGATCTCCATGATGCGATCCACACCTTCGCGCGACAGGATCGCGTCACTGCGCTTGGGCTCTATGTGGAAGCGATGTCTGACCCGCAGGCCTTCCAACGCGCGGTCGACGCCGCCCGAGAGCTGGGCAAGCCCATCGTTGCCATCAAGACCGGTCGCTCCGAGGTCGCTCAGAAAATGGTGGTATCGCATACGGCGTCGCTGGCGGGTTCCGACGTTCTGGTGAGTGCGCTGTTCGAACGCCTCGGCGTGGCTCGAGTCGATTCGCTGGAAGCCCTCATCGAAGCGCTGAAGGTGTTGCACGTCCTCGGCCCATTGAATGGTGGCCGGATCGCGGCCATGAGCACCTCGGGCGGTGATCTCACGCTTCTCGCCGACGCCATGGGCCCGAGCCTGACCATGCCCCCGCTGTCCGAAAAGGTGACCCAACGCCTTCGCGCGACGGTGCACGAGCGGATGGTGGCTGCCAACCCGTTGGATTTCCAGATGTTCGACTGGGATGATGAGGACCGGATGGCCGACAACTTTACCGCCCTTTTGTCAGAAGATTTCGATGTATCGCTGTGTTTGCTCGATTACCCGAGAGAAGACCGTTGTGACCAGTCGACCTGGGGTGGGGCCGAGAGAGGGTTTGTCCGAGCAGCACAGCAGACCGGTACCAAGGGCGCGGTGCTGGCGACTTTTTCAGATACGATTTCGGAGCCGGTGGCGGAACGTTTGATGAAAGCGGGCATTGCAATGCTTGCCGGCATCGATTCCGGACTCGCAGGTATCCAGGCGGCAGTCGATGTGGGCGCTGCCTGGAGACGGCCGCTCAGCCCACCGTTGCTCACGAGTCCCGGTCCACGGCGGGATGATATCGCAAAGGTATTGGACGAGGCCGAATCCAAGGATCTTCTGGCCCGCTGCGGCATACCGGTCCCGGAGGCGCGAGTTGTTCGCAGCGCGGAGGAAGCGGCTGCGGCGGCCGGAGAGTTGGGTTATCCGGTCGTTGTCAAAGCGCTGGGTGTCTCGCACAAAACTGAAGCGGGGGGTGTCAGACTCGACCTTGGTAATGCAGACGCAGTGTCGACCGCAGTGGGTGAGATGTCTGGCCTCTCCGAATCCTACCTGATCGAGAAAATGGTCGACGGCGTCATAGCGGAACTGATCATCGGTGTGGCCCGTGATGAGCAATTCGGCCCGTATCTTTTGGTCGGCGGCGGTGGAATTCTGGTGGAGATGATGAAAGACAGCGCCTCACTCCTGATGCCGACGACCAGAGAGCGGGTGTTGCAGGCATTGGGTCGGCTGAAGTGTGCACCTCTCTTTAGCGGTTACAGAGGGGCCCCACCTGCCGATCTGAACGCCGCCGCCGATGCCATCATGGCGGTTGCGGGAATGGTAGAGAATGACCCGTCGTCCATCATCGAGCTCGATATCAACCCGCTGATGCTCTTGGCCGAAGGCCAGGGGGTGGTTGTGGCCGATGCGCTCATCAGCCTGAACACGAAACCGAAGAGCAATGGGGCAGCGTAATCGAGTTGGCGGGGAATCTGAGTAAAGATTATTGCTGGATTTGAGGCGTTGCGGGGCCTATTGACAAACGTGTGTTTCGAGATCAAACTGCTCCAGCGTATAAAAAAAATTGAAAGCAGCGAGAAGGGGCGAGCCGGAATGACGGTTCGGCGCCACGGGCGAAAGGACCCAGATACATGAAATCAGGTAGTAATGGAATCGAGAAAACCATCGTCGAGAAGGCATTGTCGTTAGGGGCTTCTTTGGCAGGGATAGCGAGTATTGAAGATCTAAAGGCTTCCAAAACTTATGAGGTCTATGCAAAAAAGCCGTTCTACGAGGAGTATGATCGCGAATCGCCGAATTATTTTAAGTTCAAGGGCGTGGAATGGGGGGAAGAGCACAAATCGGTATTGGTATGGGCCTTATCCCATCCTGAGACTGAGCCCGCTCTCGATTGGTGGAGCATGAAGGTTCCTGGCTTTACCCCCGGCAATAGAGCGTTGAGAGCACAGTCGAAAAAGCTCCGGGTTTGGTTAGGCGAAGCGCTTGGAATTAAAGCCCTTTCGCTGCCATACCAGATCGAATTCGGGGGGGCTTTCCTGAAGGATTCTGCAGCCCTGGCCGGTTTGGGCGTGATCGGGAAACACAACCTTCTGGTCACACCGGAATTTGGCACACGCCTGCGGCTACGGGGGATCTTTATGGAAGCCGAGCTTGAGCCGACAGGTCCGCTTGACTTTGATCCCTGCAATGGCTGCGATAAACCCTGCCATCAGGTTTGCCCCAGGAACGCATTCAGAAGCGGCGCTTACGAGAGAGCGCTCTGTAAACTCGAGAATGACAAACGTGATGCGGATGTGGAAATTCTCGATGGCGCAATCATGGGGATCGAAGAGCCCAGCGAGGTCGTCAAGCCCTGCCGGTACTGCGAGCTCGCGTGCCCCGTCGCGCAGGGTGCTTCATGAAAGTTGCTCGTTTAAAACCGATCCTGAATTAAATCTCCTTTGCCTTTTTTCTTAATTCAAATTTTTGGATTTTACCGGTTGAAGTCTTCGGCAACTCGCCAAACGTGATAAATTTGGGTCGCTTGAATCCGGCCATATTTTCCCTGCAAAAATCAATTAATTCGGCTGCCGTCGTTTTTTCATAACCGCGATTGAGTTCTACAAAAGCACACGGCGTCTCTCCCCACTTCTCATCCGGTTTGGCGACGACCGCTACCAAAGATACCGCCGGGTGTTTGGCCAGGACATTTTCGACTTCGACCGAAGAGATATTTTCTCCCCCGGAGATAATGATGTCCTTGGATCGATCCTTGATTTGAATGTAGCCGTCCGGGTGCGTGACGGCCAAATCCCCGGAGTGAAACCATCCATTTTCGAAGGATTTTTCGGTCTCTTCTTTGTTTTTGTAATATCCTTTCATGACGGCATTGCCGCGAATCATGATTTCACCCATGGTCTGTCCGTCTCTGGGCACCGGTTCCATGGTCAGGGGATCCAAAACGTCAATTTCCTCCATCATCGGATATCTCACACCCTGGCGGGCCTTGATTTCGGCCTTTTCCTCAACGGACAAATCGTCCCAATCCTGATTCCAGGCGCAGTGGAGTACATGTCCGTACGTCTCGGTCAAACCGTAAACGTGCATCACTTCAAAGCCAAGGTTCTCCATTTTTTCCAGAATAGCGCTTGGCGGCGGCGCACCCGCTGTCATGGCATAAACTTTATGATCGATTTTGCGCTTTTCATTATCCGGTGCATTGGCGATCATATTCAGGACGATGGGGGCCCCGCCAAAATGGGTAACGTTATGATCAGCGATCAGATCGTAGATGTCTTTGGCAACCACATATCGACAACAGACAATCGTACCCGCCAAAGCGGCGATGGTCCACGGATAGCACCATCCGTTGCAGTGAAACATGGGCACCGTGTAAAGATATGTCGGATGATTGGGCATGTTCCATGCGATGACACTTCCCATGGACATTAAATAAGACCCCCGATGGTGGTAAACAACACCTTTGGGCCGACCGGTCGTTCCGGAGGTATAATTCAGCGTAATTGCCTGCCACTCATCAGTGGGTCTCTTCCACTGATAGTCGCTATCACCTGTTTCAAGGAATTCTTCATAGGTGTATTTCCCCAGACGTTCTCCCTGGCCTTCCTGTAAATTTGCATTTGGGTCTTCAATATCAATTACCAAGATTTCTTTTTTTAACTCCGCCAGGGCTTCTTTGGCTGCCGGCGAAAACTGAGTATCGACAATAAATGCCCTGGCGTCTGCGTGATCTAAAATGTATGCGATGGTATCTGCCTCAAGCCGGGTGTTGATCGTATTGAGCACCGCCCCGGTCATCGGGACCGAGTAGTGGGTTTCGAAAATTTCAGGGGTATTTGCCGCTATGATTGAAACGGTATCGCCCAAACCAATCCCGTGTTTTTCAAGGGCGCTGGCAAATTTCAGGCAGCGGTTATATGTCTCAAGCCAGGTGTAGGTTCGATCGCCGTATATGACGGAGGGATAATTCGGATAAACATCCTTGGTTTTTTCAATAAAAGACAAAGGGGAGAGCGGCACAAAATTCGCTGGATTTTTGTCGAGGTTCATCTCATAAGGGCTCTGTGTTGAATTCACGGTATCCTCCTTATTCTTCTAATTTTGCGGGATGGACGGCCAAGGTTCTTCAAAGAAGTTCGTTGCGAAACATAACAGCGGAAAAAAGATCAATCAAACGAAATATTTCGCGGTTGAATTTTGTTGGAACGAATTTAAAGAAAATTGCACCCGAAACCCAACAACAACGCTTGACAAAATATGGGGCCGGTTGCTATAAGCGAGACCGACCGGTCTGTCTCGCCCCTGAAAGCCGGTTTTAGGCTAAGGTGATGAATCTTAAAGAAAAAATTATACATGAATCCTTGAAACTGTTCTCTTTAAAGGGATTTTTAGGCACATCGATTCACGACATTTTAGAAGCTGCCGATACTTCCAAAGGCGGATTTTATAATCATTTCTCAAGCAAAGAAGACCTGTTTTTCCAGGTGATAGATGAAGCCCGTAAAATTTGGCGGGAAAAGAATCTGAAAGGTCTGGATCAAATTGAAAAACCAACTGGAAAAATTACACAGCTCTTGAAAAACTACAAAAACCGTTACCTGAAGGATGCAGATAATTTTCCCGGCGGATGCGTGTTCATCACCCTTTCCGCCGAACTAAACCATCAGCGCCCCCAATTATCAACGGAGCTTGAAAAAGGCTTTGTGGGGCTCAAAGGCATGTTAAGAAGGCTTCTGAAACAGGGAAAAGAATCCGGTGAATTGAGTAAAGCGGTGAGTACCGACTCGGTTACCGAAATTTTGTTCAGTGGCATGTTGGGTGCTTCTTTATCATTTGGCGTAAACAAATCGAAAAAAAGCCTCGATAAATCGATCAACGCATTGATCGAATATCTTGAACAGCTGCAACAGAGCGATCAATATCCATTCGATTAATAAATAACAAGTAACGATTAACGCCCCTGGAGCGTTGCCGCTCCACGGGGGATGCGGAAAGGAGTGTTAACGATGATTGATTTTACCTTCACTGAAGAACAGGAAATGTTTCGGAAAGCGGCCCGTGAATTTGCCGAAACCCAGGTAGCGCCCCACATCGATGAAATGGAAAAAACCGGCGAGGTCAGCGATGCAGTCGTAAAAGCGCTGGGCGAGGCCGAGATGATGGCCATCACCATCCCGGAGGAATACGGCGGCCTGGGACTGGGGTATACCGAGCGCCTGATCGCGGTTGAGGAAATCAGCCGGGTATCGGTCGCCACCGGCATGATGCTTCAGGTTTTTGCGCTGGGGATCGAGCCGATCGTAAAATTCGGCAGCGAAGCGCTTAAAAAGAAATACCTGCCGGGTTTGGCGAAAGGCGAAAAGCTGTCCACCACGGCGGTAACCGAGGCGACCGGTGGGTCCGATCCCACCGGCATCCGATCATCCTATAAAAAAGATGGCGACAATTATATTCTTAACGGCCGTAAATGCTTTATTACCAATTCCCATATCGCCGATACGATTACCGTTTTGGCAAAAGACGAAGAAAATCCCAAAGCGTTTTGCGCGTTTGTTCTGGACAAAGACCTGGCGGGCTGGAAGGCCACCCATAAGGAGCACAAAGTCGGTATGCGCGGCTGCAATACCGGTGAGTTGGCATTCGAAAATTGTGTCGTACCGGCAGCTCAATTGCTGGGAGAAGAAGGAAAAGGATTGCGGGTGACCATGGCAGCCATCGGCGATGTCGGCCGCGGTGGTATGGTCGGCGTTGCTTTAGGACTTCAGGCGGCCTGCCTGGAAGAATCTATCAAATTTGCCAATGAAAGAATTCTTTACGGCAAACCGATTGCTGCTTTGCAGACCATTCAAAACAAACTAGCGGACTTTAAAATCGATTTAGAAGCCGGCAGGCTGCTGGGTTATCGCGCGGCGGCGATGCAGGATAAGGGCCAGCGGTCAAGCAACGAATTCGCTGTCGCCAAATATTATACCACCGAAGCCTGCCAGAGAGCTGCCAAAATGGCAGTGGATATCCACGGCGGATATGGTTGCATGGAGGAATATGCGGTTTCAAGATATTTGCGGGATTCTTATGTGGTCGGGCCGTCAGCCGGCACCTCAGATATCATGAAGGTTATTATCGGCCGCTGGGTATTGTCTTAGATTTATTGGGGATTGAGGAATACCTCAATCCCCTTTTAAAAGAGGACATAAAAATGCTCAACATTGTTGTTTGTGTCAAAGCCGTTCCCGACCCCAAAGAAGCGTGCAATATAAAGATTGATCCGGACACCAAAACGCTGTTGCGGTGTGATGTTCCATTGGTGTTAAACGCGCTTGATAAAAACGCAATGGAGGCTGCGCTGCAGCTCAAAACCCAGTTTGAGGCCCACATTTCGGTGCTCAGTATGGGGCCTCCCGAGGCGGGCAATATCGTCAAGGAATGTCTGGCGCTGGGGGCGGATCAGGGATTTTTACTCTCTGACCCGGCTTTTGGCGGCGCGGATGCCTTTGCAACCGCCTTTACCCTTGCCAAAGGCATCGAAAAAATCGGATCCTTTGACGTGGTATTTTGCGGCATGGCCAGCAGCGACGGCAGCACCGAATGGGTGGGCCCGGAAATCGCGACATTTCTGGATTTGCCGGTTGTGACCCTGGTAAAGGAAATCGTCGACTGTGACGGCGCAACCTGGAAGGTAAAAGCCAGCGTTGAAAACGGATACCGATTAATGCAGGTCGAGCTTCCCGCTGTTTTTACGGTAACCAGAGAAGTGAACACTCCCAGAACCTTGAGTTTCTCAGGAATTATTAAGGCCCGCAAAAAGGAAATTGAACAGTGGGGGATCAATGAACTGGGCGTAACCCGCGAAACCGTGGGTTTAAAAGGTTCCCCCACCATCGTTTCCGAGCTTAACGCCCAGGAAGAAAATAAGCGGCAGGCTGAAATGATAAGCGGCACCCGTGATGAAAAGGCTGACGTGCTGGTGCAAAAACTGGTGGATGCGGGCGTGTTATAACCATCCAATGCGTGTAAAACAGAAAGGTTTGAATCGATGGGAACAGATCATAGCGCCGTTTGGGTCATTGCCGAGCAGATTGACTGTCACATCCAATCCGTGTCGCTGCAATTGATCGGCCAGGCCCGCAAATTGGCAGATCAACTTCAAACTTCGGTCGAAGTCATCTTGCTGGGAGATAATATTGAACAACAAGCTCGCCAGCTGATAGCTGCCGGGGCTGACAGGATCTATCTGGGTAATGCACCCGAGTTGGAAGTTTATCAGCCTGAGCTGTATACGGAAATCGTCGTTAAGCTTGCCGCAGAACACCAGCCCGAAATCATTCTCATCGGTTCGACCGATATGGGCCGGGAACTGGCGCCGCTGGTGGCCGCGCGCCTGAAAACAGGTTTGACCGCCCATTGCATTGATTTTGTGCTTGATAAGGAATTGATTCTGGAGCAACGCATACCGGCTTACGGCGGCATGCTATCGATCGTATGCCCTGAAAAACGGCCGCAGATGGCGACCGCGGCCAAAGGGGTTTTTCCAACACCCGAGCCGGACGATTCCCGGACCGGTGAGACGATGATGATTGATATTCCGGCCCATCTTCCCGGCCGCATTAAAACCCTGGAGATCATCCGTGAAGAACCGCAAGGGGTGCCCCTTGAGACCGCAGCCACCATTGTGGCCGGAGGCGCCGGGGCAGGTGACAACGACGGTTGGAACGATATATCCGAATTGGCTGAGACCCTCAATGCCGCTTTAGGCTCGACCCGGCCGGCTGTTGATGAAGGCTGGGCGGAGTTGGAAACCATGATCGGGCAGAGCGGAAAAATGGTGAGTCCGGAGGTCTATATCGGTGTGGGGTTGTCGGGCGAGCAGCAGCATATGGTGGGTATCGTTGGTGCCCGGGTAATGATCGCGGTCAACAATGATGCCAAATCACCGATATTTGAGCAGGTGGACTACGGCGTTGTTGATGACTGCCGTGAGTTTATTCCGGAACTGATTAAAAAAATAAAGGCATATCAGGAGAAACAGCTGACTTGCTGAATGTTGACTTTTGGGATTGGAGCTGTTCTTTTCCGATCCTTCGTTCTTAATCCGTTACCCTATTTCTATTTTATAAGGAGGTCATAATGGCAGATTTGAAAGAAGTCGAACAGGCATTTAATAGCTACATCCGGCCGCTCACCTTCCCGCTGGCGATTAAGATGTTGAAATCGGAAGACGAAATACCAGAAAAAACGCGTCGACCCTTTCAGCAAATGAAGAAAAAAGTAGCCATTTGCCAGGGAATCGGTATGGCCAGGAAATTGGGCTGGGCGGTGGCGATGGGCAAAGAGGACATGCAATGTGCGCTGGGGGCCGCGCCCTTTGGGTTTTTTAAAAATATTGAATTCTATAACGAAGGCAACATTGCCGCGGGCATGTTTACCGCTTCGAAGGAAATCGGAAAAAAGGAAGAAGACCTCATCGATCGTTTTGAGCACGGGCTTTACAGCCATATCCTGGTTGCCCCCCTGAACCGGACGGCGTTTGAACCGGATCTGTTTATGGTGTATGGGAATCCGGCTCAAATTATGAGACTCATTCAAGGCGCACTTTATAACGAAGGGGGAGCGGTTTCTTCTTCATCCATGGGAAGGCTGGGGTGCGCAACGATTATTACGGCAATAACCCATGGTGAATGCCGCTATGTCGTTCCCGGCAACGGCGACCGGGTTTTCGGAATGACGCAGGATTACGAGATGGCCTTCATGATTCCAGCTTCGAAAATGGACACGGTTTTGGACGGGTTGGCCAAAACCCACAAGTCCGGTGTGCGCTATCCGATCACCAGTTTTTTTAATTTTCAAGCAACGTTTCCGCCATCCTATCAAGAACAGATGAAAATCTGGCAAGAAGAAGGAGAATTATAAATGGATGCCCTAACCGGAAGAAAAAGAATTGGTGCGGCCTTTAAAAAAACCTTTGCCGATGAGAAACCTCAGGTTGACCGGATTCCTTCTTATCTCATCACCGGTCAGTGCAACACTCAACTTATCGGTGTATCCATCAAAGAATGGTTGCTGGATCCTAAAATTTTTGTAAAGGCTCAGGTGGCGTCGTATGAACGCTACAAGCCGGATATCCTTACGATGATGTGGGATCTGCTGACGGACGCAGAGGCCATCGGCAATGAGCTCAAATATCCCGATAACGGCCTCTGCATCACCACAAAATCGGCCCTTGAGGACAAGGGCAAGCTCAGCAGCCTGCAACTGCCGGATCCGACAAAGGATGGACGCCTTCCCGGTTATTTAGAGGCTTTGGCCGAAACTAAAAAAATCATCACCGATGCGGTTGTGTCCGGGGTGATCGCGGGCCCCTGGACAATCGCCATCGGCCTCAGGGGGGCAACCGAACTGATCAGGGATGCCTTAAAAGATCCGGATTATGTCCACGAATTAATGCAATTTTGCACCCAGCAGTCTATCCGTTTTGCGGAAGCCATAATCCCCCTGGGAGTGGGCTTCGGGTATTCTGAAGCCCCGGCATCCAGCAGCCTGATTTCACCCAAAATGTATCGATCATTCGTCTTTCCGTATCACAAGCAGATTGCTGACCACTTCAAGGCCCAGAAGGTTGGCACGGGGCTTCACATTTGTGGATATGCCGATCCCATTTTAGAAGACATCGTCAAAACCGGTGTGACCAATATCAGTATTGATGCACCGACGGATCTGGCGAAGGCAGTGGCGGCCACACGCGGCAAGGCCGTCCTCATCGGTAACCTGGATACCAATCTTTTCTTTAGCGGCAGCAGGGATGATATGAAGCAGGCGATAAAAAATTGCATTGATACAGCCCCATCAGACAGCGGCTTCATTCTGGCGTCGGGTTGTGAAGTTCCGGCTATGGCACCACCGGAAAAGGTTGACTGGTTTAATGAATTGATCGATGAACTCGGCGGATACCATTAACGCCCTTTTACGGTGCGCGGTTCCATTTTTATCAATCACCCAGCAAAAAGGAGGACTAAAAATGAAAGGCATTGAAGAAATCATCCGGCAAATGGAAGGCGGCAGCATTTCGCGACGCAGTTTCGTGAAAAAACTAATGGCACTGGGTCTTTCTGTTCCTGCCATTAACCTGTTGCTGGCGGCAAAAGGGCCCGGAGCAGCAGCGGCAACGCCTAAAAAGGGCGGACAGATCAAGGCGGCCTTTCTGATGGCCAGCACAGCGGAGGGTCTTGATCCTGCCAAATTCAAGAAACCGATCGATTACACCCGCGGATATCAGCTTTACAACAACCTCGTTTCAATAGATTCCAAGCTCATGCCCCAGCCTGAACTGGCAGAGTCCTGGGAACCCAATGCGGATGCTTCGGAATGGGTTTTCAAGTTGAGAAAAGGAATCAAATTTCATGACGGCAAGGCCTTCACTGCCAAAGACGTCATCTACACCATGGCCCGGGTAAAAGATCCCAATACCGGCTCGCCGGGCAAACCGTATCTGGACAGTGTGGTCGAAATGAAGGCCGACGGCGACCATATCCTCCGGATCAAACTGACCGAGCCGAGCGTAGACTTTCCGGTGATCATGGCCGAGTATCGCTTGATGATCATCCCTGACGGCCACACCAATTTCGACAAACCCAACGGCACCGGTGCGTTTAGGCTAAAAGAATTCAAAGCGGGTATGCATATGATCGCCGTGCGCAATCCGGAGTACTGGAAAGACGGATTGCCCTACGTCGACCAGGTTGAGACCTTCAGCATTCCCGATCCGGTTGCCAGGACCAGCGCCCTGATGACCGGTGAAGTCCATCTCGTCGAGGATCTTGATCTGAAAATGTACAAAAAGGTCAAGGCTAATCCCAACATTAGTTTAGAGATGGTTCCGTCTGGGGCTCATGGTCCGTTGGTCATGATCACCACGGCCGGCGTATACAAGGATCCCAACGTCCGTCTGGCTCTCAAATATCTGGTAGACCGGGAAAAACACATCAAAATCGCCCACCAGGGGTTCGGCATCCCGGGCAACGACCATCCCATTTCCCCGGTTGATCCGATGTACTGCGACGAAATTCCGATCAGACAGTATGATCCGGACAAGGCCAAGTTTTTGCTGAAAAAAGCCGGGTTGGCAGATCATACTTTCGAACTGATCACCTCCGACGGACTCGGCGAGGCCTCAGTCAACGACGCTGTGGTTTACAAACAGAGCGCAGCCAAGGCCGGTGTCAATGTCAAGGTGACCCGGGCCCCGGGCGATGGATACTGGGAAGCGGTCTGGATGAAAAAGCCCTTTTGCGTGTCGGCCTGGCTGATGCGACCGACAGCCAACATGATTCTGTCGCTCGTCTACAAATCAGACGCGCCCTGGAACGAAACGTTCTGGAAGCGACCCGACTTTGACAAGCTGCTCATCGAAGCCCGCAAGACGGTGGACCTAAAGAAGCGCAAAGAGCTTTTTTGCGGAATGCAGAAAATGATCAGCGATGACGGCGGTGTGATCGTACCCTGTTTCCAAAAATTTCCTGATGCGAAACTGACCCGGGTCAAAGGGGTACCAACCCATCCGATGGGTGCAATGGATGCCTATCGTTTCGCCGAAAAGGTCTGGTTGGCATAATGGCTTTATTCCTAACCAAGCGATTGGCGCTGGGCATTCTGACGCTGTGGGCGGTCTCGGTCCTCGTATTTACGGGGACCGAGCTGCTGCCTGGAGATGTCGCAACTGCCATTCTGGGCCAGGGAGCAACTCCCGAGACGGTGGCGGCTTTGCGAGACCAGATGGGGCTCGACCGACCGGCCTTGGAGCGTTATTTCGCTTGGATAGGAAATATGATTCAGGGAGACATGGGACAGTCGGTTGCCAGCGGTCGATCCATCGGATCGATAATGCAGGACCGCGTCTATAACACGTTTCTGCTGGCTGGAGTGACGGCTCTGGTTTCCGTCCCGCTGGCGTTATTGCTCGGTATCGTATCGGTGATCTATCCTGAAGGTGTCTTGGACCGCAGCATTTCCATGTCCTCGCTGGTACTTATCTCGTTGCCGGAATATTTTACCGGGGTGGCATTAATTCTCGGTTTTGCCGTGACGTGGCACCTTTTTCCAGCCGTCGTCTACTCGTCTCAGTTTACTTCGTTCTGGCAAACCATGCGATCGTTGACACTGCCGGTCATCACGCTAACCGTGGCCATTCTGGCCCACATGGTACGGATGACCCGGGCGGCCATTCTAGATGTATTGCGTTCAGCCTATGTGGAGATGGCGTTGCTTAAAGGTGTGCCCAAAGGTCGAATCATTCTGCGGCATGCGCTGCCCAACGCCCTGAGTCCGGTTATCAATGTGGTGGCGATCAACCTGGGGTACCTGGTCAGCGGTGTGGTGCTGGTAGAAGCCATTTTTTCTTATCCCGGCCTGGGGCGGCTGTTAACGGACTCGGTGGCCAACCGTGATATCCCGCTGGTTCAGGCAGTGGCTATGGTTTTCTGCGTGGTATACGTTCTGTTGAATTTAATTGCCGATATTCTGGTTATGATGACCAATCCGAGACTGAGAGCTAAAAAATGAAATCCCAATCCGGCCAAGTAGCGAATTATAGTCGTGGCAAGGGAAATAAAGCCAGATTTCGGCGGGCAAGGCCCACATTAAACTTAACCGCTAAAATCGGAATCGCGATTTTAGCGGCAAATTTGTTAACCGTGGCGATCGGGCCCCTTTTTGCACCCCATTCACCCAATGACATCATCAGTGACCTGGTGTTCGCGCAACCGGGTGAGGTTGGATTGCTGGGCACCGACGGCCTGGGTCGGGATCTATTTTCGCGCATGCTTTATGGTGCGCGCACGACCATCGGCCTGTCCTTTATTGCGACGGTCATCGGTTTTGTTATCGGGATGGCGCTCGGCTTTACCGCCGCCGAAGCCGGCGGTTGGTTAGATGATACCATCAGCCGGGTTGTCGATATCATGATTTCATTTCCACCTATGCTGCTGGCGCTCATCGTCATCGCTGGACTCGGCAGTTCGATGGTGGTTCTGGTTTGTACCGTGGGTATCACCCATGCTTCCCGGGTTGCCAGGGTATCACGGGCCATCGCCATGGAGATTGCCATCAACGAGTTTGTCGAGGTGGCCCGGGCCAGGGGCGAGAGCCTGCTGTCCATCCTGCGGCGTGAGATCTGGCCCAATTCCATTCGGCCGCTGACAGCCGAATTCGGGTTGCGATATACCTATTCCATCCTGTTTCTAAGCGGTTTGAGCTTTCTGGGCCTGGGTATCCAGCCGCCGGCCGCCGACTGGGGCATGATGGTAAAAGAAAATCTGGCCGGGATGTATTACGGGGCATGGGCAGCGCTGCTTCCGGCTGCAGCGATCAGTGTCATTACGGTTGGTATTAACCTGATTGTCGATTGGCTTGGTGCTCAAACCGGCAAGCAAATATCGCCAGAGATGCTAAAATGATTCGAACGCTCACAATTCAGGATCTCGTTGTTGAAGCACAGAAGCCTTCAGGCGAATGGTTTGGCATCGTTCACCATGTCGACGTCAAGGTCAAATCGGGTGAAGTCGTCGCTTTGATCGGGGAATCAGGGGCGGGCAAAACCACCGTTGGATTAGGGGCACTGGCTTATTCCCGCCCCGGGACTCGGATCGTCGGTGGCAAGGTGTACCTGGATGACATCGATTTGCTGTCTTTGGCCCAGGAAGAACGCCGCGAAGTCAGAGGCAAGCAGGTGGCTTACGTTGCCCAGAGCGCCGCTGCGGCGCTCAACCCGGCCATCCGATTAGGAAAACAGGTGACCGAGAGTTTACAGGTCCATGGAATACTTGAACCCGAAAAGGGATTGGATCGCGTGGTTGAACTTTTCCGGCTGCTGGATTTGCCCAGTCCGAACAGCATTGCCAATCGATATCCGCATCAAGTCAGCGGCGGCCAGCAGCAGCGGGTGATGACGGCCATGGCGATGGCCTGTTTGCCGGATTTCATCGTATTTGACGAACCGACAACCGCCCTGGACGTAACGACCCAGGTTGAGGTT
>JBFFCW010000032.1:0-16721 GCA_041559695.1 Desulfobacterales bacterium | reverse complement strand
TGGAAGGTTTTATCAATTTAAAAGGCTGCCGCCACCGGCAGCCTTTTTTTTATAGAAGCGATCTCAAAAATCTAAATATCGAGGACGAGGCGGAGCACCCGGACGAATGCAAGGTTAGATATCGTTTCTGCGCTTCGTACTCGCCTCGTCCTATCACTCGTTACCAAATGCCCAATAGCTTCGCGAGTCTCATTAAATTGCTCATCCACCGGCATGTGTACCGGACTGTGGGGAACTTCATTTTTCCGATCTGACCTGCAAAAAAACCTGCTCGTTTTCCCAATTCATTTTTAAAAGCCGAGCAACATCTGCTTTCTCATCATTCAGATGAATTGAATTGCAACCGGCTTTTAAATCTTCCGAATTGCGCAGCAAAAAATCCTGGAAGCGCTTTCCTTCAAGGGTAATGCCTTTCTGCAAAAATGCCGGTCCCTGCTCTTTTGCAATCATGTTAAATAACTTCAGCACGATCTCGCCTTCGCCTTTTACACTTGAATTGCCGGTTTCTGAATGTGATATGGTGCCCCGAAAAGACGCATATTGGCCCCCCTTGCGAAATGTTGCACCAACCAGCCCCGGCATGGCGGCTGCCAGGGCGATCCTTGAGCCGTCATAAACCCGGGCGGTGTCCTCATTGTCCACCGGCTTGCCATCTAAAAAGATGGTCTGTATTCTATTTTCAAAATACTCATCAGAAATACCGAGCTGCTCACAGAACAATTTCTTGATGCTCAGGCCGGCCTTAATTCTGAGCCTGAAACCGGATTCGATCAATTTTAAAAAAACTGCGATATGATCGGCTTTAACGAAAAGATTGAGATGTTGCGGTTTTGAATTTTGAGTTTCCATTTTTAAGATCGGCCCCTAACGCTTTTAAATGGCTTTATACGTTTTTTGTTATTGAATATTTTTGATATTCACCAGAAATTGTTCAGAAAAAATGGGGAGACCCCAAGCGAGACTCCCCATTTATAAGCACAGCATTTACCGTCTAGAAGTTAAACACTTCATCCAGATCTTCATCTGTCACCTGGAAGGTGATATCATGAGGCGGTAACTTCTCCTTTTTCATGTATTCCGGCAGTCGATCGTCTTTTTCCGAAAATCCCGCCCTGAAGTTAAAATCTCTTTCCATTTTGAGAATGGTTTTCCCCTGTTCCAGCAGATCTTCGGCCGTCTGCTTTTGACCGCTAAAGGCGTTTAACAGGTCCACCAGCGCGTCTAATGTCTCAGGCTGATCCAGAATCGCAAAAGCAATGAACAAACACATTCCGGTCGAATCCGTAAGAATTGCCGTCGCAATTTGAAGGTTTCTGGCCAGCTCAATCTGCCCCTCCGGGCTCAAGGGATCTGTTTTTCCGCCAATCCCTGCGATATTTGAGCCGACTGCATAGCCCGCCGTGTGATCCGCTCCCATAGGCGTTGTGGCATAGGTCACACCGATGCCCATTACCGCCCGTGGATCGTATGCCGGCATGGACTGTTTTTTAACGACCGGCACTCTTTCAATACCATATACCTGTCCCGTTACAGCTGCGCCGCTGCCCAGTATACGCCCTAACGGCGTTCCCTGGCCGACTTCCTTTATGAGGTTTATGGCCGCTTCGGCATCGCCGAATTTAGCGACTCCCGCCTCCATGGCAACGGCAATGGTAGCGCCCATTTCGATCGTATCCACTCCATAATCATCGTCCAGGCGGTCCATCATCGCAATGGCATCCAGGTCATCGATACCGCAATTGCCGCCATGGGCCCAGACGGTTTCATACTCGGGCTGTTTGGTCAGGTATTCCCCGTCTTTGGTCTTAAACGTTCCGGAGCAGCGAATGACACATCCGCGATGACACCCGTGGGTTGCAGCGCCTTTCCCGCCGCGGGCTTCTTCAGTTTCCGCCTGGGTCTCCCCGCTGATTTTACTGGCACCGTCAAACTGGCCTTTCAAAAAGTTATGGGTCGGATAGGCACCGGCCTCGTTGATGACATTGGTCAAAACATTGGTACCGTATGACGGCAAACCTTCACCGGTGAGCGAGTGTTTTTTCAGCCCGGCGACCCATTCTTTGTTGGCTTCTTTGAATGCATCCGGGTCCTGCGGCTGCCGCATCTTCATTCCGGCATCATCGATGACAATCACCTTGACACCTTTAGAGCCCATAACCGCACCGACACCACCGCGGCCGGCATGGCGCGTGGGTCTTTGCTCCATATCGGTGCATGCAATCGAGGCGGCGGACAATTTCATTTCACCGGCCGGACCGATGGAGATGCAAGAAACTTTTTCGCCGTATTCGGCCTTCATTTTTTCAACAGTGTCATAATTTCCGAGCATGCACAGGCTGTTGTCTTCCTGAATGTCGACCCCGTCTTTGTTGATCAAAATTTTATAAAGCGTGTCGTCTTTGGGTTGGCCTTCCAGCACGATGGCGGCATAGCCCAACCTGCCGAGCATTTGTGACGGCTGTCCGCCGGCATTGGCTTCTTTGATGCCGCCGGTCAAAGGGCTTTTACAACCGACAGAGAGTCGTCCTGACATGGCAGCCGTGCTGCCGCTCAATAATCCAGGCGCAATGACCAGTTTATTGTCTTCTCCCACGGGGTGGCATAGCGGGGGCACCTCCTTTGAGACGATGGCCGACGTCAGGCCGCGCCCGCCAAAGCCGGCATAGTCACCCAGGGGTTCGGTTTTTACCGCCGGGCCGCCGTCCGCACCCATGTTGATTCTCAGAATCTTGTCCATGTGTACCTCCTTTTTTGAGTTAGATGACAGATCAATACAGATCTGTTGTGTTTAATTGTAACTTCTGGTTAATCCTTCGATAAATGTCGGCAACTATATCTTTAATTTTCATATTCGCATTGAAGGCCAATGTCAAGATCTTTGCCCGTTATTGCTTGCAAAGATTGTCCTTAATCCTCTATATGTAACGGGCACCCTCAGGGTGAGATTATTTCAAAACCTGTAGATCGCGGTTTTCGGGTGGCCCGTTTAGCCAGTTGAGCCAGTTGCGCCCGTTAAAATCGGAAGAGGTCTGATTTTATTTTTTTACCGGCAAACGGGACAACGGGCAACAAAACAAGGCGCTCAACAAGTGTTTGTTTTCCCAAAGCGGATGAAAACGCTTTGAATAAAGAAAGGATATAGCGATGAAAATTTATAACTATCCGTCACGTCCGGCCGAGCAGCGCATTAACCGAATTGTCAATCGCGGCCTGGCATTTGATAAAAAAGATGTGGCCGCCGTTAGCCGCATCTGCGAAAATGTCCGCAAACGAGGAGATCAGGCGGTTGTATCCTATACCCGGAAGTTTGACTCCGCCCGCGTGGCGATTGGTTCGCAGCAGGTGACGGATAAAGAATTTTCGAATGCAGCCAAAAAGGTCGATCCGTCTTTTAAGCGGGCCTTAAACCGGTCGGCGGCCAATATCAAACGGTTTCACGAGCAGCTGGTGCGCAGATCCTGGATGCAAACCGATCGGCCCGGTACCTTGCTGGGCCAACTGATCCATCCGGTGGATGCCGCCGGGGTCTATGTGCCCGGCGCCAGGGGAGGGCAGACCCCGCTGGTGTCCTCGGTGCTGATGGGCGTGATTCCTGCCAAAGTTGCGGGTGTCAAGCGGATCGTTATGTGCACACCGCCGACAAAGGGCGGCGGGGTGAGCCCCCATTTGCTGGTGGCTGCAAAAAAGGCCGGTGTCGATGCCGTATATAAAGCCGGCAGCGCCTGGGCGGTTGCGGCCCTGGCCTACGGGACCGAAACCATCCCCAAAGTCGATGTAATCGTGGGACCCGGTAATATCTATGTGACGCTTGCCAAGAAAATGTTAGCCGGCACCGTCGGCATCGATATGATCGCCGGACCCAGCGAGATTCTGATCATCGCCGATCAGAGCGCCCGGCCGGATTTTATCGCGGCGGACCTGCTTTCCCAGGCCGAACATGATGTCTTATCCTCGGCTCTGCTAATTACCGATTCGCAACAGTTGGCCCGAGCCGCCGTCAAAGAAATTAAAGGGCAGCTGGAAAATCTGCCGCGGGCAGAAATTGCCAGAGAATCCCTGGCCAAATACGGGGCTGTAATTGTTGTGCCGAATATCGCGGTTGCCATCGAAATGGCCAACCGCATCGCGCCGGAGCACCTTGAACTTCAAACACGGGATCCCTTTGAGGTGGTGGGCAAAATCCGCAACGCCGGTGCGGTATTTCTGGGCGACTATACCCCGGAACCGGTGGGCGATTATATCGCCGGCCCCAACCATGTGCTGCCCACCGCCGGAACCGCCCGCTTCGCATCCGCACTTTCGGTGGACAATTTTATCAAAAAGACCAGCCTGATTCAGTATACGAAAAAGGCGTTTGAGCGCGAAGCCCCCGACATTATTCGCCTGGCGGAAATCGAGGGGCTGGGCGCCCATGCCCGATCGATCAAGATCAGATTGTAAAACGGGATATGGGTGAATATAATCGAAATTATGGTATAAGTTGCAGGTATGGCAATCGAAGAAGGAAAAAGCAGGGTCATTTCTGACCCTGCAGTGGATTCCTATTCCAATCCCATCATTTTCTTCGTAGCAGCAGCCCCTGATGCAAGTTTCGTCGAATATTCAAACCCGGGCACACCAAAAAAGACCATATACGTATTTGCAATCGCTTCGGCTGCCTCACCAGCCTTTGATTTGTCGTACTTGTAAATTGTAATAGCCGTTATTCCTTCATTTTCATCAGGATAGAAGTAAGGGCCTATCACTTGGACAAAATCTGGCGGTAGTTTCATCTCAAGTGAACGTTTACCCACTTCATGCGCGGATTCCGTTGGCCACCTAGATATTCCGACTGTAATCATTTTAAGCCTCCTTATGTTTAATGAGGATTTCTTTGTATGAAATTTATCCTCCCAACAGGGCAATCATATTCCTGTTAGGAGCGATCTATGCACAATTTAAGGGATTTCTCCATATGCTTTAACCTAAGTTTGGGATCAAATTTTCAGGGGGATATATTTTTTACTGGGTGAACAAATTAGAGTTTCAGAGTAGGCTCACAGTTGAATTTGTGGAGTCGGAAGAATTGATAATGAAAGCGAAATTTCGTTTGAGATTGAGCTTCAGCAATTGCACAGCTGGCAGACTTATAATTGAAAACAGATTTAGATGTCAATAATAATATATCTATCAGATCGCTATCTTAATTTGACGTCAGGTGGTGATTTATTGAAAATATTAAAACTTTGTTAATTTTCCGGGTATCAACCGGATATTCCAAAAACAGGACCCCACCGCTCAATGAGAAGTGGGGCTTTGAAATTCAGCGCACG
Source organism: Desulfobacterales bacterium (assembly GCA_041559695.1). GTDB lineage: Bacteria > Desulfobacterota > Desulfobacteria > Desulfobacterales > JAHEIW01 > JAHEIW01. The sequence continues at coordinate 11,409 of JBFFCW010000032.1, read as the reverse complement.
GTAACCGCCATTGGATTATCCGCTGGCGGTTTGATTGTTAAAAGCAGCGCAAGGACATCCCAAGACGTTGAGTGTCTTTCAACCCTTGCGGCGCCTTACGGTTGGCCGAGTCCTTGCGCGTAAAATAGTGTTAAGAGCAATCTCTTAATCTTGAGCACTTCTTTTATTTTTCAACCGATCTGGTCTTTTTTTAAGCACATCAATGATATCTTTGACCCTTTTTAACCCAATAATCCGCCAAAGACATCACGTGTCGTTGGATTTTTCCCGGATACCCTTCGGAGAAGGCTCATCGCTGCCGTAAACCTGGACATAGGCGTTATGGGAGGGGCAGCCTTTCTCCCAGTGCTTTCTTACTTTTTTGCCGATAAATGAATCCGGATATTTACGTCCGATGTTGCAGCCGGGACAGATCTTGTTCCATCCTGCCAGCACTTTTTTGATTTCCATGATTGCCTCCTTTTTACAAGGTGATCCTATTGTACGATGTCTTTCTGCGCGTTATCCTTATACACGATAGAACAACCGTCTTTCAAGTACCCGGCAGATTTTTGGTTTCTCCGGTTTTTTTAAAAAGCGCCAGGTTCTCTTTAAGCAGGTCGGCGATCGGCAGATTATACGGACACTTTTCCTCACATTGGCCGCATTCGATGCATTGCGCCACGCTTTCCATGGCCTTTCCCAGCCAGGCAGAAACACCTTCAGGCGCTAAACGTTTTGCGACCGCCGGAAATATAAGGACAGAGGGTATCTGAACGCCCTTTTCGCACGGCATACAGTATTCGCAGCGGTGGCAGAACTTCTCCCCCAAAACCGTCCTAATTGTTTGCATCTCTTTTAAATCGGACCTGGAGAGCCGTTGCGGATGGCGGTATAACGCTATGATTTGATCGGCTTCCTTTTTTGCACGGATTCCGGGGATTGGCACGACATGCGGGTGTTGCCGCAGAAATCCGAAGCAGAGGTCAGCGCTTTCCAGTAAGCCGCCGCCAAGGGGTTTCATGCCGATGATGCCGACATTATGCTGGCATGCAAAAGGGAAGAGTTCGTTTTCAGGGTCATTTTCAATAAAGTTAAAAGGAAATTGGAGGGTTTGAAATAATCCCGTCTGCAACGCTTCCATCGCCGTCGAAATACTGTGAGACGAGATCCCGATAAAACGAATTTTACCCGCATCGCGAGCTTTGGCAAGGGCCTCGTAAGCTCCCTGCGGGGCAAGGATCTGCTGAAGGGCTTCTTCATTGGACACGTTATGACACTGATAGATGTCGATCCAATCCGTCTTTAATTGCTTAAGAGAGGTATCAATATGGTCGGCGGCACCATTTGCATCTCTTTGGGTGGTTTTGCTGGCAATAACCACTTTATCTCTAACCGGTTCCAGGGCGGTGCCGATTTTTTCCTCACTGGTGAGATACATGTTGGCCGTATCAAAAAACGTCATTCCCAGATCGAAACAATATTTGACGATGGACACAGCCTCGTTTTTCGGCAACGGAATGATGGGTATACCGCCAAATCCGACCTCAGAGACTTCCAGATCCGTTTCTCCAAGTTTCACAGTATTCAATTTTTCCTCCTGAATGAAAGCAAGCTGCCGTGCCGGCTGTCCGGTTTAATTTCACCTTCGGTGCGTCCCGTATAGCACTCCTGACAGACGGGTTGAAATACGGTGGTGTCGCCTATATTTCTCATTTAATGGTCTCCATGGAAGCTTCCCGCTATCCCTAATATTTTATCCGCTTTTTTCTTGGTAAAGTTTTCTCACCAGCTTTGCTTTGTATTCAAACTCTGGCAAACTGTTCGGTGCGACCAGTTCTACCTGCGCTCGAAAGATAAGCTTTTCGCGAATGAGCGCTTCAATCTTTTGTTTGAGTTCGGGCAGATCTTCGGCTCCTTTGCCGTGCTCCACTTTTATGTGAATCGGCGGCTGCCAGCCTTCGGGTGGCGGCTTTTTTAATTGAATCTCTATGGCTCCGGTTGTATCGGGTACCAGACGGCTGACCACATCTCTTACGGCAGAAGGGTACACATTGACCCCCTGGACAATGAGCATGTCATCGGTTCGGCCGATACAGCGGATTCCGAAACCGGTGCGGCCGCATTCGCAATCCGTTTGGGTGACAACCACATGGTCTCGGGTTCGAAACCGGATGAGCGGCATACACTCCCGGTCAATGGACGTATAGATCAGCTCTCCCTGAGTGCCCGCTCTGATCTCCAGCGGCTCTCCGGACTCCGGGTGAATGATTTCAGGATGAACGATACCCTGGGCAATAAAATGCATGCCCCTTTTATACTCGCATTCGGACCAGATCTCACCGGCCATATCACCGTTTCCCATCATCTCCAGAAACACACACCCAAATGTCTCTTCGACTTTATGACGGATTGCCGCAATCGAGGCTCCCGGTTCGCCGCCCGCCAGTATGATATTAAGTCCCAGGCTTTTTGGTTCAATGCTCCGTTTTTTGAGGGATCGTGCAAAGTGCATTGGAAAGGATGACGTCGCCAGCAGCGCATTGGCACCGATATTTTGAAAAGCGCCGATGAGTCTATCCGTGGCTCCCACGCCTGTCGGCAAACAGGTGGCGCCGATATTTTCAATGGCATCGGTGTAAGAATCGGCAATCAGGTAAGGGGCGACAATTAAAGGGACGATGCTCTTGGGCCGAAACCCGCCCGTCCATAAAGCGCGACTGGCACTCTCGCGCCAGATTTTAATGTCATGCGGGGTCAGGCCGATATACGTGGGGCGGCCGGTCGTTCCGCTTGTCGAATAGACCCGCGATACCTTTTTCAGAGGGGCAATGGCGTGGGTGCCTAAAGGCGGATGATTGATTTGACTGTCTCGCAACTCTGTTTTTTCGGTGAAAGGCAGTTTGTGAAGATCATCGAGACCGCTGATATCCTTGAGTGCCAGCCCTGTTTCTCTGAATTTTTGCTGGTAGAAGTTTGAATTTTTCCAGACATAAGAGAGTTGGCTTAAAAAAGCGTTTTCCTGAACAAGATGATATTCCTTCTCTGAAAGCGTCTCCTGTCTGCGATTCCAGTAACGCTGATCCTTGGCCATTGTATTTTCCCAATCACGCTGTAATTACCAGGGTGCTTTAACGCCGGCTGTGACCCCTTTTTTTTAAAAAAATGCGGTTATGCAGAAAGCCCAAGTTAAGCTCTTTCAACCACGAAGAGAAATTTTAAATTTATTCTATTCTGCCTTCGTGTTCTTCGTGGTGAGATAATTATCGAGCGTATTCAACTTGGGATTTCAAGATAAGCACAAAAAACAATATGCTTGATGATCGCTATCCCTATTCTGCTCCCAGGTCCTTGATGTCGGTTTCAAATTGCATGCTGCCGGTAGCAGCATATGCGTTGCCGTTTAGCGGGGTCACATCACCGCTTTCAATGAGCAATTCGCAATGGCTGACAATTTCATTTTCAGCCATTATGCTGCCAAAGCCTTCGAGCTGGCTTTTTTGAAAATGGGCGGCGGCGATTTCCCCTGCTGTTTTGGCCCCGTTGTTTAAAATCTCGATAATTGCCCCGCACCGCTGGATGTGATGCTCCACCAGTTCTTTTGCCCTGTTTTCCAGGTCCATCGGGTTCCAGCGGCCACGGTAATAAAACCGATGAGCCGGAAGCACGAGCAAACCGGGATTTTCACCGGCAATTTTGATTAATTCTGTGAGCGAGTGGATATAGCGCCGCAAACCGAAGATTGCCGCCGCATCCGTATAGCGGGGCTTGATGACTGCGGCGACATCTTCAAATAAAGATTCGCGCGTCGGCCAGGGTGAGATATCCGGCAAAATGATGTCGCCGACAATGATGGCTTCGTCGCCGAGACGGACGGCCAGACAATCCGGACTGTGGCCCGGCAAATGGCAGGTGCGGATATCCGATCCGATCTGGGTTTCACCGTCACCAATTGGATCGACCTTTAATCCCTGCAATACGTTGTGATATTTTAAACAGTTTTTAGTGTAGAATGTCTCCGGCATGGGGCAGTGCCAGCATTTGGCCGGAAAATGCTTTTTGTCGCCTGCCGGAGATTTGGCGGGGTATGTGTTTATCAGCCGGCGGTAAATGGCGTGAGCTTTCACATTCAGGTGGGTGGTGTCTACCAGCTCGGCCAGTCCGCCGTCGTGGTCTTCGTGGCCGTGGCTGATCAAAACAAACTCAAGGTCGGCGGCGGTGATACCCACTTCTTCAATCATTGCGACCAGATTTTTGCCCTGGCCGAACCGGCCGGCGTCCACCAGAAACGGTTTGTCGGACATTACCGCATAATTCCAGGTTGGCCCCAAATCCCAATGACCGCCGTAAAAGTTTTTGGTCGGCACGCCGAAAATTTCAAGCCCGGACGGCAGCCGGAAGCGCACCAGCATCTCGTTACCGCTGACATCGCCTTTACGCATTATTTCCGTATGTTCCATCAAGTCAGAATCCTCTCACGTTGAATAACGCAAAGCGCATGGCGCATAGAGCAAAGCGTTTGAATAAAAAGAAAGGCAGATTCAAGTTTTTCAACCCTAAGCGCTATGCGCTATGCCCTCTGCCATTTGGCAAGCCTCTGCTGTGTCTAACGCAGCTTGCCAAATAAATCTCGGTTTCCGGGAAACCAGTTAAATTTTTTCGATCAGTTGACACAGCAACCTCACCCCAAACCCGGTTCCGCCGGGGCCGCAGTAGGCATCACCTTTTTTGAGGTAGGCCGGGCCTGCAATATCGATGTGGGCCCAACGGGTATCGCCGCTAAACTCCGATAGAAATAAGGCAGCGGTAATGGCGCCGCCCCAGCGGGTACTGGCCATATTGTTGAGGTCGGCAAAATCGCTTTTAAGAAGCTCTTTATAATCCTCCGGCAGCGGCATTCGCCAGCAGCGTTCATGGCTTTTGTTGCCGGATGCTATAATGGCTTCGGCCAGTTTATCATCCGGTGTAAAAACCCCGGCGATTTTTTCCCCCAAGGCCACAACGCAGGCGCCGGTCAGGGTTGCCAGGTCAATCATCACCTGGGGTTTGTGCTTTTTTAAGACATAAGACATGGCGTCAATCAAAATCAAACGGCCTTCGGCGTCGGTATTTCCAATTTCAATGGTTTTGCCCGCATAGCTGCGCACGATGTCGCCGGGGCGGGTTGCTTTGCCGGAAGGCATATTTTCGACAATGGGTATGGCGCCGATAAGGTGGGATTTTGTTTTCAGTCTGGCCAGAGTGATCATCGCGGCGGCGACAACAGCGGCACCGGACATATCCGCTTTCATGCCGGCCATGGACCCGCCGGTTTTAATGTTGAGGCCGCCGGAATCGAAGGTGACCCCTTTTCCAACCAGCGCCAGGGTTTTTTTGGCGCCGATCGGTTTATGTTCCAATATCACCATGCTGGGCTTGCTCTGGCTGCCGGCCGCCACCGCCAGCAAAGCACCAAACTTTTGCTGCTTTAAATCCGTTTGCCTCAGCACCCGGGTTTTGAGACCGTGTTTTCTGGCCGCTGAGACAATTGAGCGGGTAAACTGCTCCGGCGTTTTGTCATTTGACGGTGTACTGATCCACTCACGCGCAAGGATGGTGCCTGCGCAAACGGTGTTAACTTTAGGAGCGATTCTTCTTAGTTTGCCCAACGCCTCTGGTTTTACCAGAAAATTAATTTGTTTTAAGGGTTTCTTTTTCTTCTCCTTTTTATATTTGTCAAACAAATGATTTCCCAAACAGGCGCCTTCCATCAGGGCCTCAGCAACGCTCGGCATCTCCATTTTAAGCTTTTGGGCCGCCGGTACGGTAACCCAAACAACCTCAAGATCGGCGGCTATACATTTTTTGACAATTGCGCCGCAAAATGCCCGCAAGGTTTCATGGTCAATTTTTTTAAATTTACCAAGTCCGACAAAGATAACCCGCTTTGTGTTGAGATCTTTCAAATCATAAAGGGTTAGCTCATTATCTTTTTCGGCTTTAAATTCCTTGAGCTGCAATGCCGTTTTGATGACCGCGTTGATAATACGGTCTTCGTGGATTTTCCGGTCCTGGCATACCGGCACGATAAGCGTATCGATTTTTTGTTTCTGCAGATCTACGGTTTTTAGACCTATCATTTTTTATTTCTCCATTTCATTTAATTTGTTACTCCGGAATAAACCGGGGCTCCCGTACTTCGGTCATGCGGATGGCCTCCTCCGGGCACCCGATCGCGCATTGCCCGCATCCCAGGCATTTATCTGTGGCCACTGCTGCCACCTTATTTTCAGAAACAGCGATGGCATCAAACCAGCAGCGTTCTTCACAGGTCCCGCAGCCGCTGCAAATATCCATATCGACCTCGGGGCGATAGCGGCTGGGGTCGCAGATCGGCAGGCGCTCGGCAATGAGCAATGTGAACGACTGGCAGCAGCACCCGCAGCAGTTGCAGATAAAATGGCCGACACCGGCCTTGTTCATGGTAACGTGCACCAGGCCGGCGTTTTCGGCGCCTTTTACGATTTCAAGCGCCTCGTTCTTCGTTACTTCACGGCCGGAGCCTCTTTCAATCGTATAGTCGGCCCCGCGGTTGATTTGCAGGCAGGCTTCCACGGGGGCGTCGCATTTTTGCATGGTGAGCCGGCAGGTGCACTGGGTCACCGCCAGTCGTCCGGCGCTTTCGATGATTTCTCTTACATTTTCCGGCGCCAGGACCTGGACCTTCCCGGTTTCCACTGATTTGCCCACCGGAATAACCCGGGTGAAAGGCCTGGGCATCAGCTCCGTCAATACGGGCGCCAGATTCGGCCATTCGCTCTCCATGTATGTGCTCCACAGGTCGTAAAATTCAGCGGGGGCCTCCGGCCACAGAATGGAAGCATCATGAAACTGGGCAATGTGGGCCGGAGCCCGCCAGAGGATCTCCCCATCTTTTTCCTTTTTAAATGCCAGGCCTTTGCGAAACATACCGTTGAGATCATTGCGGACCGCATCAACTTTGCGGCCGGAGTTCTCAGCCACCTGAGCGGCTGTTCCCGGCAAAGACACCAGCAGTTCTGCCTGTTCATCCGTAATCATACATTGTAAAATCTTGGGGATAACCTGTGACTCCCTGTGCAGCATCATTTCGGCAAATTTTTGATAAGCTGTCGTTTTACTCATAATCGCTCCTTGACGATATGATAAAATGATTCCTTTTGTAAATTTGATGGCCTCGTAAAAAGTCAGAAAAACAATCTTTTACGAGAGTGTTTCGTGTTTGGTGTTTAGTGTCTAGAATTCTAACAAATCGATATAGCGTCATATGCGTCATACTAAGCACCAAACACCAGATGAATCCAGCTTTTTACGAATTCATCAAATTTGAAACCCTCAACCCGGGGCGAATTCAAAGAGACTTTACGCTGTGGCTGAACCAGAAGCAAGTTATTTTAGAGCAGAGACGGTCTCCCAGTTGAATGCTTCAGATTGACAGGGGATGACAGAATTATTCGTATAAATCGGATCTGCTTCCAGATCATAGCGGGACGCAGCGACCGCCTCTGGCCACATGGCCGTGTTCGGGATCGGCGAGTAATAGGCTAAAATAGGGGTTATTTGCGTTTCCTGAACCGCACGGATTGAACGTTCAACGGCAGCCAATTCCTGGCCCGGCAGCCCCATCAGCAAGTAGGCACCAACCTGGTGTTTCTCAAAACCGGCTTCTTTCAGGTGTTTGGCTGTCTGCCTGAAATCGTCTTCCGTCACCTTGCGGTCGATGGTTTCGCGATGATCGAATTCGGCCGTTTCCAGCCCCAGGCGGATGGTTTTAAATCCGGCTCTAAACAACAGACGGGCGGTTTGGGCGTTTATGCCGCGAATATGGAGTGCGTTGGGTGTATGGAAACGCAGTTGGATATCGGCCTGTATAATTTTTTCCAGCAGCGGGCCGGCATGCTGTTCAGCGTTGACCAAAAAGGCATCATCGTAGAGGACAAAATCCCGGACCTGATAGGATTTGTGCCAGAATTTTATTTCTTCGATAACGGAATCCGGGCTGCGCCGCATGCGGATGGGATTCAGGAAATGCGACGCACAGTAGGTGCACTTAAACGGACAGCCTCTTGTAGTCAGCAGGGGCACGTAGTTGACGCGGTTTTGCAAATCCAAAGCGGGGTAGGGGTAGGTGTCCAGTTTTTGCGGATTAAAGCGGGGTGTTGTTGTGAAGTGCGTATATGTGGCGATAAGGTCAAGCAAAGCGTCCTCGGCCGGTCCGCGAAAGATGTGATCAGCGCCGGCGTTTTTGAACGCATGTTTGTCGCAAAGGCTGGCATAGATACCGCCCAGAATGATCGGCGTGTCCGGGAAAAGTGCCTGCAGGATTGCAGTGGTTTCCTGAACTCCGGTATACCAGTAGGTCATCAAAGAAGTGATCAAAATAAGATCCGGCGGTTGAAGCGCCTCAAGATCTTCTTTGAACCACCGTGGCTTGATGCCGTAGCGGGAAAAAGTGCGCTGCACATTCCTGAGGCCGCGGGGTTTGGCAATCCGTGTTTTTAAGTAGGGTCCCCGGCCGTAGCGTGCTGCAGGGTCTGCGGCAGGTGCTTTGGGATGAAAGCGATCCAGGCAATCGATGTAGGATACAGACAAACCATGGGATCTGAGCAGGGCTGCCAGGGTGAGCAACCCCAACGGTTTGGCCCAGAAATCATAGGCAGCGAAATCATGGATCCAGGGGTTGACCAGAAGAATATGGGGTGAATTTTGATCAGACCGAACACGCATACGGTAAAAAATATCTTTAATCATCTTCATCCGTGGGGAAGTACACCATGGATGTTTTTTTCAATTCTTCACGACTAAACAGGAGCGCGTAATCTTTCACCGAAGTGGCTTCAGACATTTTACGGGCGGTTTCATGACACGATCGTTCATCACTGGCATGTACCATGGTGTAAAGGTTATACGGCCAGTCACGGCTGGGGTTGCGGCGGTAACAGTGGGATACCTGATGAAATGACGCCATTTTCTGGCCGACGGTTTCAATGCGATCCTCGTCAACCAGCCAGGCCACCATTGCATTCGCGGTGAACCCGGTGCGTTGATGTCGCAGGGTGGCGCCAAACCGACGGATAACCTCCCGCTTGCAGAGGTCTTTGAGTTTTTCCAGCAATTGCGCTTCGGAAATTTCAAGGTTCTGCGCGATATTCAGATACGGGCGCTCGGTGACGGCCATATCCTCCTGGATCGACGCGATGATCTTTTTTTCCAGTTCCGTCAGCATGGGGTGCCTATATGCGTTTTGCCACAGATATGTCAACAAAAATAGGGTGTCAGGTTTCGGGTGTCAGTCCTTACTTTCCCTGACACCTGAAACCCACTGATTCCCGACACCCGACACCTTTTTTAACGGTTAATCGAATTTTTCCGGGAATAATCGCCGAATATCCTCCGGCGTCGCCCGGCAGATACCCCGTTCGGTAATAAAACCGGTTACCAATTTTGCCGGAGTGACATCAAAGGCATAATTGGCGGCAGCGCTGTTTTCCGGGCATATCAGCACACGCGTTGATTTATTTTTGGCCAGGCCTTCGATATAGCGGATTTCATCCGGGTCCCGCTCTTCAATGGGAATCTCTTTAACACCATCTTTGAGGTTCCAGTCAAAGGTACTGGAGGGCAGGGCGACATAAAAAGGAATATGGTTGTCTCGGGCTGCCAGCGCTTTCAAGTAGGTTCCGATTTTGTTAGCGACATCTCCGGTGGCTGTCGTCCGATCGGTCCCGACGATGACGATATCCACTTTACCCTGCTGCATCAGGTAACCACCGGCATTATCGGTGATGATCGTATGGTCGACACCGTGTTTGCCCAGTTCCCATGCGGTCAGGCGGTTGCCCTGATTCAACGGCCGGGTCTCATCCACCCAGACATGCACATCGACACCGTGATCATAGGCCGCATAAATGGGGGCCGTAGCCGTGCCGTGCTCGATGCAGGCCAGCCAGCCGGCATTGCAGTGAGTCAGTATATTGACCCGCCGGCCTTTATTGCGCCGGCTGATCGCCTCGATTAGCGGCAGGCCGTGCTGTCCGATCTTTTTGCAATTTTCGACTTCCAACTCGGTAATTAATGCAGCCTGGTCTCTGGCGGCCGTGAACCGTTTTGCAGGGGGGTTGGCCTGCAATACGGCGGCCAGGACGGTATCGACGGCCCAGGGCAGGTTTACCGCCGTGGGCCGGGCGGCTTTGATGCGGTCACATTCTGTGATCAGATAGGCGTCCTCAACCGGGCGGTGCGGTGCATTCAGGACGGCCAGATAGACCCCGTAAGCGCCGGTGGCGCCGATCAGCGGAGCGCCCCTTACATACATGTCTTTGATAGCGGTGATCACATCGTCAACGGTGTGTAAATCGACCAGAACAAATTCATGGGGCAGGCGTCGCTGATCGATGATTCTGACTGTTTTCTCATCCGAGTCCAGCCAGATCGTTCGCAGGTTTTTTCCATCCACCTTCATAAAAAGCTTTCTTTTTTTTCAGGTGTTAAGTTTCAGGTGTCAGGTTTCAAGCTTTCAAGGACCTGTTATATTAGTTTTATTTGTTTCATGGGCTGAATTGGTCGGCTGAATCCGAACCAATTGAACGAATGAAACCAATTAAACGGCTTTAACGCCTGCCAGATGCCTGAAACCGGAACACTGTACCGATTAACCCCGGCAAACCGACTGTTGCTGAATTACATTTTTGCCAGCGCAAAATCAGATTGGACTTCACCCAGCAGAACATGCCGCTTGAAAACCTGGCGCATTTTGTTGGAATCCATCAGCTGATAAACAATGGGCTCGCTGTCCTCAGATTCAATGGTGACATTGGGTTCGCTGCTGCACATTCCCATGCAGCCGGAAGCAACCACCCGGATGTCCTGGCGATCCGCCTCGGCCATCTCTTCCATCACGGCACTCATCACATCCCGGGCGCCGGCTGCAATTCCGCAGGTTCCCATGTGCACGGTGATTTTAATACTCGCCGGACCATCACGCAGTGAGGTTTCTTTGGCTGTTTTTTCCTTAATCTTTTTTAGATCATCAATTGTCAACTTTGCCATATTGTTCCTCCATAAATCAGTTATCGTTTTAATATTTTTTTCATTTTGTTTACCCTTCGGGAAAGCCGATGTCACCCCATCTTCTGCGTTGCCAGGGGCTCGTGGCAGACAACTACAGCTTTGCCCTTGGACGCCTTAAAGCCGGGGCAACCTCGACTTTCGCTCAATTAGGATTCAAAACTACCTTCATCTAACGTTAGCGCTTTTAGCGCCGAACGGATGGTTTCGGTTAATTGATGAATGACCGCCGGGTCAGACAGGGACAGGTCTGGCATTTCGCTGCGGATTTCCCGAGTATCGAGGCTGAAATCTTTACCATCAATCCGATGAGAATAGACAAAATCAATTCCCGGATTGCCGATG
>JBFFCW010000031.1:0-16889 GCA_041559695.1 Desulfobacterales bacterium | reverse complement strand
GCTTGGCAAAAACCCAGTCGCCGGAGCGATCCGGCAGGCGAAAACTGCCCTGCAATTTGATCTGGCCTTGCTTGCATAACAGCTCGAGTTCAGCCTGCCCCTTTTGGCCTTTAAAGCGAAAATCCATGCTGACCTGATTGTTTTTTTGATTCATAGCGTCGACCAGAATATCGCCCTCGAACTGCTTGCCGCTGAAGGTTCCCGCTCCCTCCCGCAGAAATTGATACACCTTGTCGAAATTGGACTTCCAGATACCCGCGACGTCACATTTGAGTTTTTCGGCATGGGCCACCGGCGGCTGATGAACCGATTGGTTCAGACCATTATAGACGGGACCGTTGCTGCATTGATGATCGGCCACCACAAAAAGCCAGTTTTTCAGATCTTCCCCGTCAAGCGGCAGCGCAATAAACGGAGACCCGTATTCCCCGCTGGGAAAGTCCGCCTTTTTATCCTTTAGATCACCGCTGTCCGGCACCAGCCGGTAGGATCGAAATCGTTTGGCGTCGATCGCCAGCATCTGCGGCCCGAGATTATGGTTGGGATCATCGACCCGCATTTTGATCTGAAAGACCTGATCGGAAACCTTGTTAAAGCGAATGTCGGAGATGCGCGGATCATCGCCCTTTTTACCGTCTACCGGCAAAATTACGGGAATCTCATTGTCCGTGCCCGCTTTAATTTGCACCTGGAGTGGAAAGTAGATATAGCCTTCACTGTAGACGTGCAACCCCCACGGCCCTCCGGAGGGCAATGGTATCTTAAAGGTCCCATCGGACCCGATGGCTCCGCCGGCAAGGAAGGCATCGTTATGCAGCTCACCTTTTTCAAGGGCCACAGCGCCGCTGGCGACGACCTTTCCGTCTGCGGTGATGACATTGCCGGATACAAACGTCTGCCCCCAGGCATTCGACAGCATAGATAATGACATACAGGCCCCGATAAAAAAAATAAGCGCGCCCGAAACCCGCCTTTTTGATCCTTTCCTCATTATTTTATCCTCTTTGGTTTTATAAAATACCGGATTTAAATGCTTTTTAAATAATCCAGCAGCGCATTCACCTGTTCATCTGCAAGGTGCCCGAACGGCGGCATTTTGCTAAATGGTGTTTTTAAGATCTGGCGAAAGCTGTCATCAGAAACCGGCCGGCCGCTGATGGGAAATTTATCCTGCGTGAAAACACCTTGCAGCCCGGGGCCCACTTTAGTTGCCGTGCTGTCTGTAAAGTGACAGGCGGAGCAGTTTTGTTTGAACAGCGCCGCGCCCTCGGCCGCCAGGCCTTTGGATTCAGTTTTTGCGATGGTTTTGGTTCCATACACCAGCTCGCCGCCAAAATACCCCAGACCGATCACTGCCAGCAAACAAAGCGCGTATATGGTCACAAGCGTTTTGGTAAGGGCTCCGGACAAGGCGGCATAAACGACAGCGACCAGAAGTAAAAACAAAAGTATTCCGGCTAACACCAGTTTCATTTTGATCTCAAAAAGATAGGCACCGCCAAAGCGATGCTGCCAGTCCATGAGTCCCAGCAGAATCGTGGCCACGGCCATAACTAAGGCCAGAATAAAACAATGGCGCGCGGTTTGGGCCAGGCTTTTGCGATTGAAAATCCAGGCAATCAGGGCGAATAAAAATCCCCCGATGATAAGCCCGGCCGGCAGATGGGTGGCCGGCGGGTGCAATGGATGGGCGTAACCGATTTTAGCCAGAATCTGGTAAATGGATTCAATCATATTTGAGCCCCTTTCTCTCTAAACATAGAGATTGGTACCCGTATTTGAAAGTTTATCTTGGCTCTCGAGTCTGTTGATAGGAATTATGTGCGGTTTATTGTTGAACACAAAATGATTAGCCTATCTCAAAGCCGGGTGTCAATTGGATTTTGAATTCATCGCTGAAGAAAGATCTTTGCCCGCGGCAATTTTCGCTAAAATACAAAATAGATCGCAGGGACTTGACCTGTGCCACAAAGTGATATAATTTAAAACTTAAGAATTGAATCAAAATCAACCCTAACAACCCCGATCGTATAGGAGAAAAAAATGAAAGAAGAGGTGCAAAGCGCTCTGAATGATATCCGTCCGTCGCTTCAGGCGGACGGTGGCGATGTCGAGCTGGTAGATGTGGCAGACGGCATTGTCAAGGTTAGATTGACCGGCGCCTGCGGCGGATGTCCCATGTCCCAGATGACCCTCAAACAGGGTATTGAAGCCTATGTCAAAAAGAAAATTCCTGAAATTGTCAGCGTAGAGTCGGTATAATTTGAACTTTCAGGCTTAATTTACACATCATGATTCGGCGGCCGCTGCAGCTATTACCCGGCCTCTAACAAGGGATAGAGGCCATCTCAACGCACTGATTGCGATCATCTGTTTGATTTAATGATCTCAATCAGGGCGTTTATTTTTTGCCCATACACCGCCTGAAAGCGATTTATCATCCATCGTTTTGCAAGCAGACATCCGTGCCATAACGTGCAAATCCGATGGTCCCCGCCACCCCGAATATAAATGCGACCATAAAATTGGTTGCCGGGCTAACCTGCCATAAAAAAGCACCGCCAAAGGCTGCGACGGAAACACACACATCACGGAGAAAATAATAAAGTCCATACATTCCGGCTTTACAGGTTTCCGGTGCCAGATCCAGTATAAGCGCTTTACGGGTCGGCTCACCAAACTCTTTTAACCCCCTGAGTATAAATGCCGGAATCAGCCACAGAAACGACTGACAGAATAAAAGAACCAGTGGAAAAAATGTAAAAAAGATAAAAGTCATCACCACAAACGGCTTTTTGGTGGTTTGATCGGCCAGGTGAGCGACGGGAATATAGACCAGCACGGCAGTGGCCATTTCAATGCCGGTTAAGATGCCGAACTGAAAAGCCGAGACCGGTTTGGCAATCGTTTTCATACACCACACAACCACAAAGGCATAGGGGATCTGTTCGCAAAACCGGATAAGGATGTCGGAAACCAGCAACCGCCTCAGGGAAGCATCCATGGATTGAAACAACTTCCGGGGGTTTTTTTCGGGTGCGATGGCACAGGCATCATCTGAAGTCGATTTAGAATCATCCTCGATTAATTTTTGCTGCAACAAAATCGCAATAATCGCTAAAACCAATGCCACGCAAAAAGCGACGCGAATGCCGTTGGCAACCCCCCAGGCGCCGATGCACAGCCCCCCCAAAATGGGTCCCAGCGCCATGGGAAAGCGACGCACCAACGAGTGCATGGTAACGCCCATGGTGCGTTTGCCGGTCGGCAACACCTTTGCAATCAGACCCATGGTTGCCGGCAGGGAAATCGCCGACCAGGCCAAAAAAAAGACAGCGCCCACCAGTACTGCCTGCCAGGCCGGAATAAGAATTACGATTAGAAAACCGGCCATGGCCATAAAATTAAAAACCAAAAGCGCCCGCTTGGTGCCGATGCGCTCGGAAAGATACCCTCCCGGAAAAGCATAAACGGCCGAAAGGAAATTGTCCAAACCGTTTAAAAGGCCAATCGAAATTACGCCACCGCCGAGGGCCAGCAGATAAATGGGAAGAAAGCGTTCCGCCATGCGTTCGCCCATACCCACCAGAACCACCATGAGTAACAGGCCCGTGGTGCTTTTTGTCAATCCGAGAAAGTCCGAAACAATTTTGGCACGGGACATCGAGAATGTCCTTTAGTTGAAATGACAGACGGGAAATCATTTCATACATATTTTAGACAAACTAAAAGGGCAGGATTAACTTGATCCTGCCCTCATTTTCTACATCGGTTTATGCATCGAATTCAAACTTAATTTTCTAAGCTTGCCTCATCTTTCGCCAGCCTTCCGCCATAAACTTCTTTTCGCGGCCCAGTCCCCACTCTTTCATGGCCTGGTAGTAGGCATGCATATCGGTTTTGGCAAGCTTCTGGATTTTCTCGCGTTCCTGATTTCTTCTTTCGGTATCATCCGGCGTAATCCCGACCCAGGTGGCATACCCCTGATCAAAAACCCATTCAGCAGTGATCTCCTGGGGTGCAATTCCCATTGAAGCGGCATGGGTGCGCAAAATATCCATATCCATCTCGAGTATCCAGTCGTTGTCCCATACCCGGTCATTGCGCCCGGATTCTATCGCCTGACTGCATTTCGGACAATAAACCTGCGACACCGAAGATTCCGCCAGAACCATTTTCCCAAAAAAGACCTCTGCTGTTTTTTGCCCGCAGGCACAGATTGTTTTGAAGCTTTCACACATTTTTTTAGCCTCCTTTTGGAGAATTCTGAGGATGATATCAAACAATTTATCAGAAACTCGGGACACCGCAATTGATTTAGGTCAAATAATCAAAAAACCGCAGCGTAATTTTTAGTTGACGATTCGGCTAAGCCGCCCAAAATTTACAGGCCATCTTTCAGCTACTGCGCGCTGGGATAGATTTGTAAAGGCAATAAACAAGGATTATACAGGTGAGCAAATCGTGTCTTCATAGCCGCAATGTAAAATTGAGATAATTTTTATATTACGCCTGCCTAAATTACTATTTTGGATAGAAACGTAATTTGCGGATTTTTACACTTGGGTTATAAAACGAGTATCACAACTTTTTCGCGGATTCAAAAGCGCTGATATGGAGATATCACCGGTTTTGTGCCAGATTCCATAACCACAATATCTGGTATAGGATACCAATAGAAAAAATGTGCAATTGTAATGTCTGTCCTCGATTCTGATTGTTAAATCTGACTGAACAAAGATAGCCGTATGGTGCACTTTGGAATACTTTTGGAAGCCGAGCACTAATGGTCGTAGTCCTCGGCTGTACGTTTGGTATCTGAAATCGATGAACCAATAGCTTTTTTGGATTGTGCAGGTTGGAGATCACAGATTTTCGCGCCGGATTCAAAGATCAATTCCAACCTTGGTCCTATTTTTCTCTGAACCCCATACGATAATAGTTGAACATAGACCAGCTTTGGATAATATTGCTTTGTAACTTCAAGTAACAAAGAGACCTTTTGTGGAGAAATTTGGATCACTTGTCAGATTAACACCAAGACGCCTCAATCCCGCTTCGTCACCCGGAGTAGGGATATGGGTCATATGGATCTCACAACCTTGCAGTTTGGTTAATTTTTTCATAGCTAATTGAGCGGCAGGATTTATTGTCGCACTGATGCTCAGTGCAATAAGTGCTTCTACCAAGTCAAGGCTGAGGGTTTTCTCATTTAATACTTCCGTTTTGAGATTTCTAACCGACTCTATGATATTGGGTGACAGTAGCTTAATCTTATCAGGAATGTCCGCCAGATGCTTAATGGCACGCAGAATAAGGCTGGATGCCGCATGAAATTGAGGGGAATTGCTGCCGGTCACAATAGTTTTATCCTTTAACTCGATTGCGCCACCACAATAGATCCCCTCACTCCCCCTTTTTTTATCCAGGGCATCCTGTGCGGCCTTTCGTGCCGGTTCCACAACTCTCCTGTACTCTGGTTTTATATCAAAATCTTTTATAAGGAGTTCTACTCTCTGGACGGTGTCTTTATTCGTTAATCCCATTACATATTCACATCGATATCTAAAATACCGTCTGATTACTTCCTGTTTGGCGCTCTCCCTTGTTAGTGCATCATCCGTTATCGCAAAACCCGCTCGATTCACGCCCATATCCGTTGGTGAATGGTAAGGTGACTCACCGCCACCAATTTTTTTTAATATTCTCTTGATTACAGGAAATACCTCTACATCACGATTATAATTAACAGCCTTTTCATTGTATTGCTCAAGATGAAATGGATCAATGAGGTTGAAGTCTTTAATGTCCGCTGTCGCGGCTTCATATGCTATATTTACTGGGTGATTAACGGGCAAATTCCATATGGGAAAGGTTTCGAATTTTGCATATCCTGAATTTATTCCTCTCTTATGGTCATGATATATCTGAGAAAGGGAGGTGGCCAATTTACCACTGCCAGGGCCAGGGCCGGTAACAATAATCAGAGGCTTTTCTGTCTCTATATAATCATTGGCCCCATAGCCTTCGTCACTTACAATCAAATCCACATCTGTGGGATACCCTTTCGTAAACTGATGTGTATAAACTTTTATATTTCTTCGTTCCAATTTATTCTTAAATAATTTAGCCTCAGGCTGTCCGTTAAAACGCGTAATAACGACACCAATGACATTGACGCCCCACTCTTCCATTTCATCTATTAATTTAAATGCTTCTGAGTCATAGGTTATCCCAAAATCCGCCCTAATTTTTTTCCGTTCAATATCCCCTGCATAAATGCAGAGGAGAATATCCGCATTGTCTTTCAGCTGCTGAAGAAGCCTCATTTTTACATTGGGCTCATATCCGGGTAAAACCCTGGCAGCATGATAGTCATAGAGAAGTTTTCCGCCAAACTCGAGATAAAGTTTATCGCCGAATTGGTTAACTCGTTCAAGGATTTTAGATGTCTGTTCCATTAGATATTTTTCATTATTGAAAGCCGCTTTTGTTGGCATAGCACCCCTCTGTTAAATTTTCTCTTGTGTTTCTGCATGGGTCTTTTCTGGTGGAAAAGACGTCCGTCCAATAAAAAATATAATGGTTATTATGAAAATAAAAGGAATAGATGTTTAACAATAGCCAGAAACCGTTATAATTTAGGTAAACGATTAATTCGGGCTATCTTGCCATAGGTTCAAGTATCGTTCAAGTACGGATATCAATTTGGAAGTGTCTGGATTAAGGACTATTGCCAATAGTCTTCAGTTAAGGTCAACCTTTGAAAACGCCCACATCTATGCCGAGGTGCTCCGTATCCAATTTCATTTAACCAGAGAAGCCTTGAATAAATCGTGTTCAGTTTTTAGAATTGTGGAACGCCCTGCATATTGGGGTCCGCAAATGATTTAAAAATTACAGATCGGTTGACCTGAAAAATACCGAAAGTACAGATATCCGAAAATATCACAGCTTTCGCTGAGATTCAAAAATGCTGATTTGTTGGAAAAATCCTGCTGTTTAGGGGTCCCTAAAAAACAAAGATATAATGCCAGGTATTTACCTATGGCTTTGCCAAAATTCGTGATTAACTTGAAAGTAAGCCGTCAACCTTCAACACACTATAAGACGCCACCGGATGGTCTAATAGCCTCCAACGATCATTTTATAAAAAGGGAGTGTTTGACGGCAGCCAAAAAAAACCACAAGTGTGCGTTCATCCTTTCCGCCGTTGATATCAAATAAATTGCATTAATATAATAGGTTGGGGAGGTGGTAGCAAGATACATTTACCCAAAATATATTTTTCCAGATCCCACCTTTTGTACTTGACGCGCTTTCTGAAAAAATATGAAATGTCGTTCATAATCGGGGCCCGGCCTCGGCCTGATCTGCTCGAACATCTTAACGCGTGGACCTCTTCCAGCGATACTCCCTAAAATCCAAAAAAAAAGCCATTTAGGATGGGGTGTGGTTTGAATCCTTTCTCATGAATAGGAGGTAAGTATATGAGCCACTATCTAATCGTGCTGGTCAATCGCTCTATGGCACGTTTTTTCACTCTCGAGCAAGTCGAATTTCCCGAGCTGGAATCCAGCCCCAGATTGACGGCTCGCACTGAACTCGAAAATAAGGAAATCAGAGATGGCCAGGAGATCTTCGCGGACTCCAAGACCGGTCGCGGTGCAGCCCCCCTGGGAGGAAGCGTCCACGGCTATGAAGATAAACGGGATCAGCACCTCAATGAATTGAGGCGCCGCTTTGCCATTGGAGTTCTCAACCAAATTCAAAAGCTTGCCAGTACCAAACGCTCACGCATCATAATACTTGCGGCATCGGCACGGATGCGTCGGTTTTTGTATCCCGTGTTGGATACGCTTTCCCAGCAGGGGTACCGGATCCACAAGCTCTCAAAAAATATGATCAACTTTTCTCCACGGAAAATTCATGAATATCTGGCCGAGAACGGATTGATCCCCAAACAAAAAAGAGTGTAAGCGGTAATCGGAGCTGATCAAAACAGGACCTGAGCTTGCGTGAATACAGATATTTTCCCGGTTAGAGCACTTGAATCAAATCCGGCCCGTTTACACATTTTATTTTACAGAACTAAATGTGAATTGAGAAATCATACCGAAAAAAACATGACCGTTTTGGGAGAAGGGAGATTGTAAGGGCTGAGAGGAGCGATTGCTCCTCTCTTTTTTTTAGATAGTGATCTACTTTTCTTTCTTGAAATAAGCGATATGCTCTTTAACAGCCTTGGCTTCCTCCTGCAGATCCGCCAGATGCTTCTCAAGCTCAGCGATTTTTTGTTTTTTGGTCATAAATCGCGGCCTCGAATACGGGGGATCATCGCATCCGCAGAAACAGACATTTTGATGACCCCATCTTTGAAATCCCTGATGACTGCCGGTGGCACAGCACATAGTCTCACCCCCTTTCATAAATTTATTTGCGAATATTCGCATATACTAATATAATGCAGCAAAAAAAATGCTTCAGCCGATGGCAAATTCTTCGCCCAGCGTTTCGCGCAGTGCGGCCTTATATTTATCAAGCCCATCCGGATCAAGTGCATAGTGCATAAAGGCGCCATGCCGAGCACCGCGAACCAGACCCGCCTGTCTTAGGATGCGCAAGTGCTGTGATACTGCCGATTGTGTAACACCAAGCTGGTTTGCCAGTGCATTGACACATAACGGACCGCCCTTGCAAACTCCCGGTTGGCAGTCATTTAACAGCTTAACCAACCTTAATCGCGTGGGATCTGATAGGGCTTTGAATATCTCAACCAGTTTCTCGACTTTATCCATAATAGTATATCAGTATATGCTAATATGCTAAATATATGCCGGCAATCCGAAATTGTCAAGAGGCACTGGCGCAGGAGGATGCGCGCACCGCTCTCGATTACGACGTAAGAATGGGCATGATTCAAGCCATTTTCCGTTTAGCAGCCAAAATGAAGCAATGGGGTTCGGTGTGAAAACAAGCCTCTGACAGAGACTAAAAAAACGCAACCCTATCTGTCAAGCAGACGGGCAGGCAACGATAATTTGTTCACCAAACTTCTTTTCGTTATTTTAGCAACTCATGCGCAATTCTATTTAAGCATACCTGGGTGGTGCCGCCCCCCATTGACCAGCCCCTGACATCTCGGTAATAGCGCTCGACTTCATAGTCCGTTGAATAGCCATAGGCACCGTGTAACTGTATCGCCTGGTCACAGACCCACACGGCCATTTCATTGGCAAACTTTTTGGCCATGGAGGCCTCTTTGGCAATCATTTTGCCTTTTGTTTCCTTGATCAGGGCATCATAAATTAAAAGACGGGCGGCCTGAATCTTGATGGCCATTTCAGCCAAAGTCCAGCGAATCCCCTGAAAATCTGAAATCGGTTTGCCGAATTGAACCCGCTCTTTGCAATACTTCAGTGTTCGTTCATAGGCCCCTTGAGCGAAACCGACACAAAAGGCCGAATTGCCGCAGCGTTCGGAATTGAATTCATTCATCATGGCCTTAAACCCGGAGCCCCCCGCCGGGATTAACAGATTTTCCTCCGGAACTTTAACATCTTCGAAAATAATCTCATCGAGGCTCGAGCAGTGTCGCCCCATCAACTCCTCGGTCTTGCCGATGGAAACCCCGGCGGTATCGCGATCGACGATGAACATTGCAATTCCCTTGGACGGTTTTGCAAGATTTCTTTCCGTTTTGGCCAATACGATAAATACACTTGCGATTCTTCCATTGGAAATGAAGACTTTCCGGCCGTTGAGCAGATAAAAACCATCTTTCTTTTCAGCGAACGAAGACAGATTCCCCGCATCCGAACCGGCATTCGGTTCGGTCTGACAGTAGGCTCCGATTTTTTTTCCGGATGCCATGTCGGGCAAATATCTCTTTTTCTGATCCTCGTTGCCCTGGTGCACAATCGCGCGGCAGCAAGCGGAAACATGCGTCAAGGGAATTGAAACACCGACTCTTCCCATCTCTTCACAAAGGATGGCCAAATCGATCATTGAGCCCCCGGAGCCGCTATATTCCTCAGGAACCAAAAGACCCATAAATCCCATCTCCGCCAGATAACGGTAATATTCATCCGGGTACTGTCCTGCTTTCTCCCAAGCCCTGACATTCGGCGCAATTTTTTCCTCGGCAAATTTTCTGACCACATCCCGGAACATTTTATTCTCTTGGCTTAATACACTGTCGATCATACCGCTCTCCTACTATTGAAGTGTTCGAAGTAACACAAAAATTGCCCTGATGCCCGGCCAATTCTTACCCCCGGCGGGCAAAGCGATTTTACGAATTATTAGAGTACTTGCGATATTGTTGCAACAATCAGGCCACGGCACCTAATGTGCTATTTCTATTGATGCTTTTTAAAAAAACGGAAAATTCCTTGCCCTTTTTTGTTTCATTTGTATACAATCTGTTTTCAATTCGAACTTATTTTCTTTAAATAAGAATTAGAATAACTTCGGTCTGTCATCCTTCTTTGGGTAACATTTGACGATTATTGCCGTGCTTAAAAATTTTCTGGTTGCTGGTATTTCAAAATATGTTTATTAATTAAACAAAGATTTGAATTCTTTTCGGAAGCCCCGTATTTTTGTTTATTATCTATACAACTTATCAGGTATACACCAGCCACTAAAAATAGGTATAACTGTAATTGGGTCATATTTAAGCCAAAATTTCTATTGGCATAAGGATTGCAAATCACTCGGTCGATCGGGTGCACTCCCATATGCTAAAAATGCGGCCGAATGCCGCAGACCATTTGATATTTTTCGAGAAATACGCGGCATCACCTCAAGAAACTGCCCAGTCTACAGCAGATTAGACTTAAATAAGGAGATAACAGATGGGAATAATTCCGTTGCGAGGGAGAACCATTGAGGTCCTCAGCAAAGAAGAGATTCAGGCCGTGCATCAGACGGTTCTTGAACTTATGAAGGATCCGGGGGTTAAGATAGAACACGAAGAAGCACTGAATATCTTCAAACGCGGTGGAGCTGACGTCGATCTGGAAAAACATGTGGTTCATATACCGCCCTCCCTGGTGGAGTACGCCCTGAATCATGCACCCCGCTTTATGAAAGTGTGCGGACGAGATCCCAAATACGATCTCAAGTCAAATAACGGCGTACATTACAGCGGTGGCCATGGAGCAACCATGATCTTTGATTTTGATACCGGCGAACGGAGACCGGCAACCAAAAAAGACCTGGAAAATAATGTCAGAGTCCACGACGCGCTGGAGAACACGCATTTTATCTTTCCCGAAATTTATCCCCAGGATGTCCCCGAAAAAGCGCTTGACCGGCACATTTCGCAAGCCTTGCTCAGCAACACGGAAAAACCGGTGATCGCAACCGCCTATAACGCTGAGGGCGCAAAGGATCTGCTTAAAATGGGAATCGCCATCGCCGGAAGCGAAGAAGCCCTGCGGCAAAGGCCGATGTTCACAGTCAGCCTTGGAATTATAAGCCCCTTTATTTTTGAACCGAATCGAGTCGATGTCCTACTTGAAATGTGCCGATTCGGTCATCCCTTTCAAGTCTATACGATACCATCGGCGGGCACAACGTCCCCGGTGACCCTTGCCGGCACCCTGGCACTGATGACGGCGGAACTCCTGTCCGGACTTGTATTGACGCAGCTGGTCAATCCGGGTGCACCCGTCCGGTTGATGGGGTACGCCGGAACCGCCGATATGCGATCGGGTGAGTTCACCTTCGCTTCTCCGGAGAAAACCCTGATGGCCGCCGCTCTGGCCCAGATGCTTCGATTTTATGGGGTCCCGCAAGGCGTCCACGGTTCTACGACTCGAGCGAATGTTTCAGACGCGCAGGCGGGATATGAGACCGGAATGTTAAACCTTTTTTCGGCATTGTCCGGGAGCGATGTTGTGATCGAATGCACATCGGCATCTCTGGAAAACACGGCTGCATCAGTTCCGGAGCAGGCCGTTATCGGTAACGAAATATGCAGCTTTATCAACCGCATATTGCAGGGTATTGAGGTCAACCCCGATACCCTGGCGGTTGATGTCATCAGAGAGATCGGTCCGGGGGGTGAGTATCTAACTCACGATCACACCATGGAATATTTTATGACCGAGCACTGGGATGCCAAGCTGGGCAGCAGGTTGCCACGAGATCTTTGGGAAGAGAAAGGGGCCATGGACGTACGGGCCCAGGCACGCGAAACGTATAAGAAAATCCTGGCAACCCACCAGCCAAAACCGCTTGCTCCCAAGGTTCAGAAGAAACTCCAGCAAATTGTTGAACAGGCCGAGGCTTGATATTCACCCCGAGCGGCAAAGAACGGATCCTGTTCAATCGCCGTTTTCAAAAAAATGCCGAAAAAAACCTTTTCATCAGCGGTAATGTAACATACCCTGTTCCTGCAGGAAAAAGCCCATCAACAACAGAAAGGAGGTAGCTTAACATGAAGAAATTTTTTATATTTTCTTTAGCAGTCGCCATCGTGATCATCTCATTGGCAGTCGGATTCAGCAATGCTGAAGCCGCGGATAAGGTGTACAAGTGGGATATGACCTATCCCCTTTACAGGGGAACCTGGGATTGGGCGGTCCTTGAAAAATGGTGTGCGCACCTCAAGGCCGCCAGCGGCGGGCGGCTGGATATCACACCGCACGCCGGCGGAGAGATCATGCCGGTCATGGAGACTTTCGATGCCGTTTCCTCAGGTACGCTGAAGATTGACTTTTCCTACGGTCCCTACTGGATCGGCAAACTGCCCATGGCGATCTACGCCAGCGGTCTTCCACCGTTCACCTTGACGCGCTGGGAGCATTACAAAGTCATGTACTACGAGCTGGGTCTTGAAAAGCTAATCCGGGATGCGTACGCCAAGCACAACATTTTTTACGTCGCCGCCATGCCAACCAATAATGCCGTTATGCTGGGCAAATTCCCCGTTAAAAAAGCGTCCGATTTAAAGGGCAAGAAATTCAGAGCCACCGGTCTGTATGCCGAGATTTTGAATGAAGCCGGGGCATCGGCGACCTACTTCCCATGGGGAGAAATTTACGGAGCCCTGGAAAAGGGCACGATTGACGGCGTCATCGCCGGCCCATTGAGCAGCCAGGCCGATTCGGGATTTCATGAGCCCACAAAATATTTACTGGAGACCCCGATCACACCGGTCGATGCATGGAGCCTGCATGTCAATATGGACGCCTGGAAAGCGCTGCCGGATGACCTCAAACAGCTCCTGATCGAAAGCGCTTCGTACGCGGCTGACCTGTTCACCGGTTCCTACTTTGTCCATGATGTCCAGTGGAGAAAGAAAATAGTGGAGAAACATGGTTTTACCGTGACGACGCTGCCCGAGGAAGAGCAACGCAAAATGTCTCAATACTCGATGGCGGTTCTGGACAAATACTCCAAAAAAGACCCCACCTTTGCCCAAGCGACTGAAATATTGAAGACATACATGAAAGATCTGGGACTCTTAAAATAGCTGCTGCCGAACTTGGGCCGGAACGAATTAGGCCCACCAGGTAAAGGTAGGGGTATCGCCTCTGCCTTTACCTTGCGGTGGCAAAAAATATTAGAGGGGATAATGAAGCGGTTTCTCAAAATCATCGACGGTATCAGCGATTGGTCGGGCAGGATATTCTCATATCTGTTATGGCCCGGGGTGGCAGTGCTGGTGTACGAGGTTATCGCAAGGTATGTATTCAATGCCCCGACGATATGGGCTCACGGCATGACGCAGCGTATCTTCGCCGTCTACTATTTCATCTGTGGTGCCTACATCAGCCTCAGCCGTTCACATATCACGATGGACATCATTTACGAACGCTTCGGCCCAAGGACAAAGGCGATTCTGGACATCATCGGCTTTTTGTTTTTCTTTGCTTTCGTTGGCGTCCTGCTATGGTACGGATCGCGTTATGCCTGGGTATCTATAATGAACTTGGAACCCGATAATACCCCTTTTCGTGCTCCTCTTTACCCTATTAAGCTCATAATTCCATTAGGGGCTTTGCTGATCATCCTTCAGGAGCTGGCCAATTTATTTCGCAACATCCACGTCGCAATCACAGGAAAACCTTATGAGCATTGAACTCGTCACCGTGTTGATGTTTGGTGGTCTGATCGTGTGTCTGCTGCTGGGGATTCCGCTTGCCTGGTGTTTGGGCGGTGTTTCAGTCATCGTATGTCTTTTACTGTGGGGCCCCAACGGTCTGATGCTGATTGTCTACAACACCTTTGGCTGTATGTGGAGCATCGTTCTGGTCGCCATCCCCCTGTTTATGTCCATGGGAATTTTATTACAGCGCGCCGGTATCGCTGAAGCCCTGTTCGAGACAATTCACCGATGGTCGGGTCGTTTAAGAGGGGGTATCGCCATGGGGGTTGTGGTTATCTGTGTCCTTTTTGCGGCCATGACCGGCGTCAGCGCTGCGGCCACCCTGACGATGGGATTGATTGCGCTTCCGGCCATGCTCAAAAGAGGCTACGGCAAAAGCATCGCTTTGGGCAGCATCGCCGGGCCCGGGACGCTGGGGATACTCATTCCTCCCAGCATTATCAGTATTTTGCTGGCCATCGTCGGCAATGTGTCGGTGGGCAAGCTATTTATGGCGGGGATCGGCCCGGGCATTCTGCTTTCCGGTCTTTTCATCGCCTATATTGGCATCAGAGGCTGGATCAACCCGCAGCTGTGCCCCAGCCATCCGGAAAAGTTCACCGTAAAGGAAAAAATCGTTTCTCTGAAAACCGTCATCCTGCCTTTCGCTATTATCCTGGCCGTTCTGGGGTCAATTTTCTTCGGCATTGCCACACCCACCGAAGCCGGTTCTTTGGGGGTGGCGGCCGTTCTCATAACCGTTGCCATTCACCGCCGCTTCACCAAGAAACTGATCCAGGAAACAACCTACGAAACCTTTAGAATAACGGGGCTGACCATGTGGATTTTTTACGGGGCCATGTGCTTCAGTGCCGTGTACGCCAGAGCCGGCGGGGCCGTCTTCATGAGTGATTTGATCCTGGGGCTGGGAATGAATCGCTGGATGATTCTCATCACCATGATGGGAATATCGTTTCTCCTGGGTATGTTTGTGGATCCCTTCGCCATTATTTTCATTCTGGCGCCCATCTGTTTTCCGATCGTAAAGAAACTGGGTTTCGATCCGGTATGGTTCGGAATCCTTTTTGTCATCAATATGCAAATGGGTTATGTCACCCCTCCTTTTGGCTACCAGCTGTTCTATCTGAAGTCGGTGGCACCCGAAGGAATCACGACGGGTGACATCTACAAATCTATTTTCCCATTCCTCGGCGTTTTGATAATCGGAATGGCCCTTATTATGATTTTTCCTCAGATTGCCCTGTGGCTTCCGGAATTGATGATGAAGCTGGCGGATTAAGAAACGCTTTTAAGGTGTTTTGGATACTTTTTCTTTCTGTTATTGCCTGCCAGATTTCCATGGCGCCTGATTCCCACTAATGAATTTTTAATGGCTCCGGAAAGTTGGACCGCTCAAATGCGGTCCTGGCTTTCAGGACATGGCCGGACAATTCCCGGCCGGCTATTTTCCGTGCCAATTTGACCGAATCAAGCAGGGCATCGAGGTTGATGCCGGTATTTACGCCGATTTCGCTGAATAGATATACCAGATCTTCGGTGGGAACATTCCAGCAACCGACCTCCATTCTTGGGGCGCCGAAAGGTGTACCACTTAAACCGCCAATGGCCGTATCAAAAATACGGATCCCGGCCTCATAGGCGGACAGACAATTGGCAAGCCCCAGCCCTCTGCTATTATGAAAATGAACCGCCAGGTTTGCTTCCAGATTCAGGTCTTGTAAGGCGTCGATCGTCTCTTTGACCTGTTTGGGATTTGCCATACCGGGTGTGTCGACAAGCGATATTTCGTTGACGCCCAAAAATGTGAGTTTACTGGCCAGTTCAACAATATTTTTAATCGGAATCCGGCCCTCGTATTGGCAGCAAAAAGCGGCCAACAGATAAACCCTGATCGTCTTTCCTTTTTCCCGGCAGGCCTGGATGATGGCCGGAAAGCTTTTGTAAAGTGTTTTTCTGATGCTGATGCCCAGAACCGAGCGGTTAAACGACTCACTTCCGGCAACCAGGATCCCGATTTCGTCAACATTGGTGTTCAGCGCCCGGCGGCATGCAATTTCGTTGGGCGCTAGACCGATGACGATCACCCCCGGTCTTTTTTCAAGCGCATTGACGACTTTTTCAGCATCGGCATATTCAGGTCTGAGACGTGGATGTGTAAAGGCCACACAGTCAATCTTGAGTGAACCGTTTTGCATCAGGCTGTTGGCCAGAGCGATTTTTTCGGGCGTGCGTATTTTCGGTAAAGCAACCGGGCCGTCTCTGGGGCTGGTATCCACAATTGTGACATCCGCCATCGATCTCACCTAACCCAAACTTGTTTCGTCCATATTGGGGCGCTTGGCTTGCCAGCTTGCGCCGTTGTCTATTTATAGCAGGGTTCGTCCATTGTGCGCTCCAATTAGTCTTGGCAATTATTGGATGCATCGATCTCACGAGCAACGTCTTATCACGGAAGCCATCTGGAAGTTTTAATTGCAACAATTGGGCCATCACATCCAAAGAGCTGATTCTATGAAGCTTTCTGATTTATTAAGACATACGATGGATTTATTATGTTTAGATAGTATACAGAATGACGCCTATGCGAGATGGTATTGTTTCAATTTGGCATAAAACGTCCTGCGGCTGATTCCCAGTATCTTGATGGCCTCTGATTTGTTTTTAGCCTGTTTTAGAACATCTGTGATGACCTCCTTTTCCGTGTTCTGGACAGCCAGCGACAGCAGCCCGAGATTCTGTTCGGCATTGATTTGCTGTTGCCGGTCTT
>JBFFCW010000030.1:0-16991 GCA_041559695.1 Desulfobacterales bacterium | reverse complement strand
CAGCAGTGGGGTGGTAACGGTCAATACGATCATGACAGCGCCCAGGGCATTGATTTCCGGGCTGATGGAAAGCCTCAGCATGCTGAAAATCTTGACCGGAACCGTCTGATTTTGTGCCGTGGCCCAGAAAAGCGTCGCGGTGATATCATCGAACGAAATGGTAAAGGAAAAAAGGGCGCCGGCCAATATGGCCGGCAACAACAACGGTAAGGTGATTTCTTTAAAGGTCTGAAAGGCATTGGCGCCCAGGGATTTTGCCGCCTCTTCGTACTCTTTTTTAATGCCCACCAGACGTGCCTGAACGATCAACAGCACATAGGGCAGGGTCAATACGACATGTCCGATCAGCAGCAGGGCGAAACTCTTGGGCTGCTGAAGAAACCGTAAAAACAGCAGCAGCGCAACACCCAGAACCACTTCCGGGATCATGATCGGTGATAGCAGCAGGGTGTTGAGGGTGTTTTTGCCGGGAAATTCGAAACGGATGAATGCCATCGCCGCCAGAATGCCGATAGCGGTCGATAGCACCGCGGTCAGCGAGCCCAGGACGAGAGAGTTTTTAAAAGCACCAATGATCGCTTCATTTTGAGCCAGTTTGATGAACCACCGGAAGCTGGCACCCTCCATGGGGAAGATACCGAATTGCTTGGGGTTGAATGCAAGCACCATGACCACGACGATGGGCGCGAACAGGAATAGGTAAACGAGAAACGTGTAGATTCGGATCAATGACCATCCTATTGAGAATTGTTTCATGCTCTAATTTCCCTGAAGGCTTTTGAAGATCTGATTGATTCCCAGGTAGCGGTTGTAGGTCCACACGATCACAAATAACAGGGACAGCAGAATTACGCTGATGGCCGAGCCGAACGGCCAGTCCAGCGTACCGACAATCCGCTTGAAAATGAGATTCGCTATCATTTCGTTTCCCGGTCCGCCCAGTATCATGGGCGGCAGATAGGTCCCGGCCGTCAGCACGAAAACCAGCAGACAACCGGCGCTGACACCCGGAAGACTGAGCGGCAGCGTCACCTCTCGAAACGCCTGCCATTCGGTACAGCCCATGCAGCGCGCCGCTTCGAGAAGGCTCTTGTCGATGCCTTCCAGGCTGACATAAATATTCAGCACCATAAACGGCAGCAGGTACATGATCAATCCCATCAGCACGGTGAATTCATTGTAAAGCATCGATATGGGCGATTGAATCAGTCCAATTTTCATCAGGAAGTGGTTGATCAGTCCCGAATCGCCCATAATATTGATCCAGCTCATGGTTCGGATGATGAAGCTGACCCAAAACGGCAGCATGATGAGCAGAAGAAAAACCTGTTTATAACGGCTTTCGCTGCGGTAGAAAAAATAGGCGGGAATATATCCCATGACAACGCAAAGAATGACC
The DNA here is from genome assembly GCA_041559695.1 of Desulfobacterales bacterium. Classification (GTDB taxonomy): domain Bacteria; phylum Desulfobacterota; class Desulfobacteria; order Desulfobacterales; family JAHEIW01; genus JAHEIW01. The sequence continues at coordinate 15,592 of JBFFCW010000030.1, read as the reverse complement.
GTCTCAAAGGAGATGCGGATCGTCCGAATGAGAATACCCGGGTAGAAGAAATCTTCGAAGAATTTGGCGTAATTCCCAAACTGGAAGGCGGCGATGTCCGCTCCGCTGGGAGATCTCAACCAAAAGCTGTAAACGACGATGAAGCAAACGGGGATAACCAATAGAAGGAATATGGCGCTGAGCGCCGGAGACAAAAGGGCCCATGGTTTCCATGATTTTGGTTGCATTTAATCACATGGTTGAAAGGCAGTAAATTAAAAGCAATCTGGCTTAGCCATACTTAATTAAATCCTTGCTCAAAGTCAAGAAGGATAATATAGGATCTGCCGATATTGGCGTTTCATACCGGCTGCAGAATCGGAATTCTCTTATATTCCCTTCAATTTTCATTTTTATAAATTTAAATCCTTATATTCTGCAGTATAAACATAACACCGATGCGTTTGTCACCTTCCCGTAAAAAAAAAATCAATCGCCGATATAAAATCGCATAATGGGTCGGGTTTCTGAGCGGCGGGTGCATTCTACAAAGTCGGCTTTAACAAAGGCCGAGGCCAGACCCGTCCAGGCGAAGACGTCCGGCATTTTATCGTTTTTAGGTTCCACCGGATAGGCTTCTACAATCGAGCCCCCCTGCCTTTTAACGTAATCGACAGCGGCCTTGATCATCCGGGTGCTCAATCCTTTGCGGCGATATGGCTTCTCCACAAAAATACAGGAAATCGACCATACCGGCAGCTCGTCCAGCGGTTTGAGGATTCGTGAGCGCCCCAGCGCCGGGAAGTGATGACGGGGTGCCACCGAGCACCAGGCGATCGGTTGGTTCTCAGATAAAGCCAGAATTCCGGGCACTTCACCGGATTGAACGAGCGCTTTCATGGCCAGGCGGTTGCCTTCGCCTTTCTGGCTTTCGAATTCTTTGCGGGCCAGCCGCCAGAGCATGCACCAGCAGCCCCCGCAGGCGCCGCGTTCGCCAAAAAGGGCTTCAAAATCAGCCCACCTGTCTTTTGTTACCGGAACAAATTTCATTTTGTTATCTGCGCTGAGACCATTGAAGCACCTACTTCATTTTCTCGAGCTCCATTTCCTTTAGTTTTCTTCTGAGCACTTTTCCGACCGTACTTTTTGGAAGCTCATCGATGAATTCAAAAATTTTGGGGACCTTATAGGCCGCCAGGTTCTCCTTGCAGTAAAGGGTGACTTCTTCTTCTGTCAGGGTTTCACCTTCTTTGGCCACGATAAAAGCCTTAACGGTTTCACCGCGGTATTCATGCGGGATGCCGACGGCGCAGGCTTCCAGAATTTTAGGGTGGCCCATGAGGACATCATCCAATTCGACCGGATAGATATTATACCCGCCGGCAATGATCATGTCCTTTTTGCGGTCAACAATGCTGAGGTAGCCGTCTTCATCAAATTTTCCGATATCACCGGTCAGAAACCAGCCGTCGATGAGGGCACTTTCCGTATCCTCGGGTCTTTTGTAATAGCCCGTCATGACCTGAGGTCCCTTAATGGCAATTTCGCCTTCTTCGCCGATTGCGAGCTCCTTTTGGGAGTCAGTCAAATCGACTATTTTAATGTCTGTATCCGGCAGCGGGATCCCCACGGTGCCCGGTTTGATCGTTCCCCCCCAGGGGGTACTGGTCGCCAGACAGGCCGTTTCGGTGGTGCCGTATCCTTCAGATATGATCTTGCCGCTGACTTCTTTGAGATCGTCAATGGTATCGGCGGCCAGGGGCGCGGCTCCGGAAAAGAACCCCCTTAACGAAGAGAAATCCAGCTTTCTGAATTCGGGGTCGGCCAGCAGCCCCACGAATATGGTGGGCACCGCCGGCAGGAAGGTGGGGCTATATTTTTTTAATATTTCAATGTTGATCCTGGGCTCCGGACGGGGAACCAGGATAAATTCCCAGCTTCGCCATATCGACAGATTTTGCCCGGTCGTGAAGCCGGCGATATGGAAAACCGGGAAATTTCCAACCAGCTTTTCTTCCCCCGGATTCAAGTCCGGAAACCAGGCGACAAACTGCTGGACAACACTGCTGATATTGGAATGCGCTAACATGACCCCCTTACTGACACCGGTGGTTCCTCCGGTATAAAGCAGGGCGCCCAGTTCATCCCATTTGCTCTGGTCCGCCAGCGGATCGGCTGAATATTTGCCGATCACCTCTTTAAAAACCAGAATATCTCCACCGGGCTCAACCTTGCGGTACATGTCTTTTTTGACCAGCGGAAAGAGCTGCTTTTTAGGAAACGGCAGGTAAGTGTTTATATGGCAGCCAATGATCTTTTGTATTTGGGTTTGAGGTTTTATCTTTTGCATGCGGGGAATCAGGAGGGTGAGGGTAATGATGTGTTTGGCGTCTGAGTCGTTCAGTTGATACGCGAGCTCTCTTTCGGTGTAAAGTGGGTTGTTCTGAACGCAAACCGCACCGATGCGGAAGATAGCGATATTGGCGATAATCACCTGCGGGATGTTGGGCAGACAGACGGCAACCGTATCGCCCGGTTTAACGTCCAGATCCTGCAGCGCCCTGGCAAATTGATTGACGTGCCCGTCGAGCGCCTGGTAAGTTATTCTTTTGCCCATGTAGTTTAAAGCGGTATGTTGCGGAAAATTTTTCGCGGCGCGAGACAGGGCCTCTGAAATGGTTATTTTTTCATAATTCAGGGTCTTCGGTACCCCCGGTGCATAGGACTTATGCCAAAATTTTTCATCCATTTCGATCCCTCCTTCAATCCTGAGTTTAATGAAGCCATCTCAAAAATGTCTTTTGGCCCAATATTTTTGTTGGAGCCTCGTCTAAAATCCTCAACATACAACAGTATGCCTGCGGTTTTAAACTCGGCCCCGCCGCAATCTTGAACCAAAATCCTATTTTTGAGAAGACTTCATCTTAAAACACGGCCATGACGATGCCTCGGCTCTATACGACCGCCAGGCCGTTTAAGCGATCCAGCAGTTCTGCGGCTTCTGAAATAATGTTATCGATCACCTCCTGCACGGTTTTGATCCCGCTGATGAGTCCCGCAATCTGGCCGCAGGAAATCGGGGCGGCATCCGGATCGCCGCTGTGATATGCCACCTGACCTTTACCTCCCGCAACGGTATTGATGATTTCCTCGAAACTGGCGCCCTTTTCCTCGATGGCCAGACACTCATCGGCCAGTTTGTTCTTTATGCAGCGAACGGGATTTTTGATGGTGGTTAACAGCAGGGTGGTATCGGTTTCGGTGGTCTCAACCAGCCGGTCTTTGATATTTTGATGCACCGGGCATTCCCGGGTCATCATAAATGCGGTTCCCATGAGGACGGCCTCGGCCCCCATGGCCAGGGCCCCCAAAAAACCCTTGCCGTTACAGATGGCGCCGCCGGCTATCACCGGAATATCCAGGGCGGCCACGGCCTTGGGGATTAGGACAAATGAGGCCACATTATCGTTGCCCACATGACCGCCGGATCCGAAGCCCACCAGCGTAACCGCATCGACACCCAGCCGCTGGGCGGAAAGGGCGTGGCGCACCGAAGTCAGTTTGTGGATCACCCTGATGCCGTTTTCTTTAAGCTGCGGCATCAACGGTTCCGGGCTGCGCCCGGCAGTTTCAATGACCGTTACGCCTTCCTCGCAGATCACATCACAAAATTTAAGGGTTCTTTCCGGCAGGCCAAATTCGGGTATCATGGACAAATTGACACCAAAAGGCCGGTCCGTCAGGCTGCGGGCTTTTTTGATCTCTGCTCTAAGATCTTCCGGCGTTTCAAAACTTTCGGCCGTCATAAATCCAATCCCGCCGGCGTTGGCGACGGCCGCCACCAGTTCTGCCCGACTGAGCCACTGCATTCCGCCGCTCAGGATCGGATGCTCGATGCCCAGCAATTCAGTGATTTTCGTTTTAAATTTTCTCATTTGATATGGGTCTCCTTCTGTTGCTTTGATGCCCGGCTGTTAAATCAGGTTGTCCCATGACACCGAATATCCTGCGGGCTTCTTCTGGTGAGGCAACCTCCTTGCCCACTTCGCGAACCATCTCGACCAGCGCGTCTACCAGCTGTTCATTGGAGGTTGCCCGCTCGCCGTTTGGAAGATAAAGGGTATCCTCGAGCCCGGTTCTGACATGCCCACCCAGTTCGAGACAGCGGCGGTGCAGATCCCAGATCTTTTCACGACCCGGACCGGTGGCAATCACCTGCCAGTGCGCATTTTGCGGCAACTCGTCTTTGAGTATGGGCAGCAGCTCCGGGCGCGCCGGCATCCCGCTGTCGACCCCCATCACAAAAGACAGGTGCGCATCACCGCTGAACATACCATTGTCCCGATAAAGCTTTACACTGCGCACAATGCCGGTGTCAAAACATTCGAACTCGGGAATAATCTGATTGGCCGTCATAACATCCAGGAAGCGTTTAATTTTTTCCACCGGATTATCAAAGAGAATAGGCGGCCAGGCCCAGGCGCCGTCTTTGCGGATTTTTAAATAATTTAAAGTGCCGGCATTACAGGCCGCCATTTCAGGCTTAAACGCTTCCAGACAGCTCAAGGGGCCGGACAGGTCGTCTCCGATGACCCCGGTGCTCATACAGATAATCATATCCGCTACCCGGGCCTTGATCGCCGCCAGAATATCGCCAACGGTGTTTAGATCCCAGGTCGGCAGCGCCCCCATTCCGTCCCGCTGATCCCTGAAATGACAGTGCACGATACTGGCGCCGGCGTTGTAAGCCTGGACGGTTGCTTCGGCCATTTCTTGCGGTGTTACCGGTACGTGAAATTTAGCCGGATCCGTAAGCACGCCGGTCAGAGCACAGGTAACAACCACTTTTTCTTCTAATCCCACCTTATTCCTCCTGGTTATTTGAGCAGCCGGAGAGTATTACCGTCATGCCCGCGCCAGGCGGGCATCCAGCTTTCGTCCCCGCGCAGGCGGGGATCCAAACGTAACCGAAAGCATTTCTGGATTCCCGCCTTCGCGGGAATGACAATCCATGCATAAAAACACTCCCCGACCCCTGAGTTATTTTATTCGCATTCGCTTGAATACCCCGTCCAGGCTTGAGGGGGCTGCGGGGAATTTCACTTGCCTTTGAAGACCGGCGGTCTTTTTTCAAAAAATGCCGTAATGCCCTCTTTGGCGTCTTCGGTAGCGGCCACCTTCTCAATTTTTTGCGAAAGAAAATCGAGGGCGTCTTCGAAAGGCATGTCGGCCATCGCGTAGAAGGCTTCTTTGCCGAGTTTCATTCCGATCGGGCTTTTGGCCGCCAGCAGTTTCAGCGTCATCGCCACTTCCGCATCCAGCTTTTCCGGAGAAACTGCACGGGTAATAAGCCCCATGTTGCGGGCCTGCTCGGCATCCAGTTTATGGCCCAAAAGGATCATTTCCATCGCCTTTTTACGCAGGACATTGCGATAAATCAGGGCGCCGATCATCATCGGGAATAAACCGACATTGACTTCCGGGGTCCCGAATCTGGCATCGTTTCTCGAGATGACAATGTCACACGCCAGCATGAGACCCATACCGCCCGCCAGACAGTCACCGTTTATTCTGGCCACAACCGGTTTCGGATAACCGGCCAGCCTTTTCATCAGCCGGGCATAACCGCGGAAGCCTTCCTGTATTCTGTCTTGTGCGGCGCTGCCCAGATCCGCTCCCGAGCAAAAGGCCCTGTCGCCGGCGCCGGTGATCAAAACCGCCCTGACGGTCTGATCCCCTTCGGCCTGATCGAGGTATTTTAGAAAGAGGGATATAGTTTCAAGATTTAACGCATTTCTCTGCTTCTCACGATTGATGGTAAAATGGGCAATGTTGTCCTCTGCGCGGTAGCCTAAGTCCTCTTTGGCCATGAAAGACCTCCCTGTATGGGTTTTTCTTATCTGGAAGTCATCTCAAAAATAGCAGATCACCCTTTAATTTGGCGATGACTAGACCGCTTCGATAATGAACATCAGATCGTTGTCTTTCAAAGCGGATTCATTCCGGGGTATAATTTCAACAATTTTTCCGCTGGCCGGACTTTTGACTTTTTGAAACACTTTCATGGTTTCAAGCAGCGCGATGATTTGCTTTTTCTCGACGGTTTCACCCACCTCGACATACGGCGGATGGTCCGGTGTCGGCTGGCGGTAAAATACGCCCGACATGGGTGCTCTGACTTCTACTCTTTTGGGTTGACCGGTTGTCTCCGTCATTCTGCCTCCACAATTTTTAAATCCCAAATCTTAAATCTCAAATCTCAAAAAAATCTCAATGACCAAAATTCAAAATCTCAAACGTTTTGGTCATTGAAAATTGAGATTTATTTGTAATTTGTCATTTGGGATTTAATAAACATTATGTTTGAATAAGAAAATTGATAAAATCAATCCGAATTTTAGAAATTAAATACAGGACATCACCCTATGCGGGTCCCGTTCCGTGTCGCTTGGCTCTTTCCGGCAATTTTTCATCTTTATTTTTTGTCAGCTCCAGCGCCTCGATAATTTTTTTACGGGTGTCCTGCGGTTCGATGATTTCATCCACCATATGGGCGGTCCAACTTCTGGCCACTTCAAACACATCGATGGTTTCTCTGGACCGATTGAGATATCCCTCATAGGCGTCTTCTTCGATGCCTTTGCCGTATAATTTCCGATAGTCAAGCCGGGAGGCCTCCACGGCGAATCGTGCGATCGGCCAGGCGTAGCAAAGATCGACTCCGATTCCTTTTACGCCGCCCATGATTAAGCTGCCCGCATCACCGTAGGCTTCCCGCAGAACGATGCTGATCTTCGGTATCGTAGCGGTCGCATAGGCATCCAGTATTTTGCCAAAATGCCTCAAAAGGCCCCGGGCTTCCTGGTTTTCGCCCGGCACCACCGGCGGCGTGTCAATCAATGTGACCAGCGGTATACGGTAGGCATCGAGGACCTGCAAAAAGCGGTAGTACTTGTCGCAGGAATTGATTTCCACCATGCTGCCCGTCTCTGCGGGATTATTGGCCACCAGGCCAACGGCCATTCCGTTAAATCGGCAAAAGCAGGTGACTAAATGGGTGGCATATTCATTTTTAATTTCAAAATATTTACCTTCATCTGCCAGTACCTGGATGACGTCATGCACATCGTATTTTTTTTCAGGGTCATCCGGGATAATTTTAGCGAGTTCTTGAACGTTTCGATCAGGGTCATCGGCTGATGGTATTTCCGGCGGGGTTTCTCGACAGTTATTCGGTAAATAGTCAAGAAGTTCGCGTGCCTTTGCGATGGTTTCCGCATCATCTTCGCCGATGACATCACAGGTCCCGCTGTAAGCCATGTGATAATCCGCTCCGCCGACATTGTCTCCGATTTTTTCAGACGTGGCCGCCTGGGTCATTCGCGGGCCGCCCAGCCAGAGGTTCGATGTTTTTCGGCTCATAAAAAGAAAATCGCACAGGGTGGGGCAATAGGCCTGGCCGGCAATACAGGGCCCCATCAGGACATTGATCTGGGGGATCAAGCCGGAAAAGCGCGATTGCAGGGCGAACCACCAGTCTATACCGGCCATCGGTACATCCTGGTAGCCCAGGCGTCCGCCCGATGAATCCAGCAGCCAGAACATGGGGATTCCCCATTTAGCGGCCATCTCCATCAATTTAACGAATTTGAGCCCGTGCTGGGTGCCGATGGAACCGCCCAGGACGGTAAAATCACTGGCGTAAACCGCTACCTGGCGGCCGTTGACCGTACCGGTCCCGGTCACCGCGCCGTCACAGGGCGCCGTTGATTTTTTCCCGTCGATGCGCGCACCGGTTGTGTTTACGCTGGAGCCCAGCTCTTTAAAGCTATGGGCATCCACCAGGCAATCGATCCTTTCCCGGGCGGTGAGTTTGCCGCGGCCATGCTGCCGCTCGATATGCTTTTCACCGCCGCCCAAACGATTCAGCTTTTGAATCTCACGCAGGCGCTCAATGGCCTGGTTCATTTTTTTGCCCATCGCCGTATCCTTTGTGGTGTCGGGTGCTCCGCCGCAGGCGGATTCAGGTGTCAGTTGTCAAGTGTCCGAAATACGAAGGACTGAGTGCTGAGGACTCGACAAAAAATGCTGCCTGACGCCCGCCCCCTTCAGCATCACTTGTCGTTTTCCGGCCTGAATGGTCCTTCAGAGGCCTTGCGTTGTCGCTTTGCGGCATAAGCTGGCACGCTTACCCCCCACCAATTTCTAATTCGATATACCTGGGCACTGAGCACCCAGCCCTCAGTCCTATGATCCCTCTGGGCCAAACCCCGCTATGGCTATGCCGGTTTTATGGAGCGCTTTTTTTCAGGCAGTTTTTCCTGTTTATTTCTAATCGCCTCAAGGGCCTTGATGATTCGAGAGCGGGTGTCCCGGGGGTCGATAACTTCGTGAACGGTATAATAGGTCGTCCAGTGTTTTGCCAGATTCATCACCGAGAATTGCTCCTTGAGAATACTCAAGAAAAAATCATACACTTCATCATAATTTCCGTCTTCCTTGGCCTTGGCCAGCTCTTTGTGAAAAACGGCATGAACCACGGTTTCCGGTCCGGTGGGCGCGAATTCCGCCGTCGGCCAGGCGTAAATAAAGTCCGGAAACATTTTAGAGCACCCCATGACGATGTTGGCGCCGCCATAGGAGCGCCTTAATACCATCGTGATTTTGGGGCAGGTCAGATGCGCATAGGAATGCAGCAGTTTTGCGCCGTGCCGGATAACACCGAGCCTTTCCCAGCGGTCTCCGGGTGGAAATGCCGTCGTATCGACCAGGGTAACCAGGGGAATGTTGAAGGCATCCAGAAACATCATGAAGCGATCATATTTGTCGGATGCGTCCGGTTCGATGATGCCGCTTAATTCATCCGGGTTATTGGCGACGATGCCCACCAGAAAACCGCCGAAGCGCGCAAAACCGGTAACGAGATGGGCTGCGAAATCTTCTTTTAATTCCAGAAATACCCCGTCATCCACGATCAAGTCGATAATCTCGTGAATATCGTAGGTGAATTTGGGGTCATCGGGCATCACCGCGAGCAATTTTTCTTCGCGTCTTTCGAAGTCATCGTCTGTTTCTCTGCGAATCGGTTTTTGCCAGCAATTCGGCGGTATATAGCTTAAAATCGTTTTGGCCATCTGAATGGCATCTTCGTCACTATCCGCAATGAGATCACATTGACCGCTGCTTTCCATGTGGAACCCAGCGGTGCCGGCATCCGCTGAAGCCCTGTCACCGCCCAGCCAGAGAAAACCGGTTTTCTCATTGATGATCAAAAAGTCTGATAATACGGGTATGGCTGCCATCAGGCCGGTGCAGGGCCCTAAAAGCAGGGCGATTCTGGGGATAACGCCCGAGTAATGGCAGTAATTTCGGATAAACTGGCTGAATCCATTAAACCCGGAGTCGCCGCCTTTAATACCCAGTCTTGCACCGGCGCAATCGATCATGCCGATAATCGGGATTTGCATCTGCCCGGACATTTTCGTCAGATCGGACAGCTTCCAGGCCGCCTGGTCGCCCAACGAGCCCGACATGACCGTAAAATCCATGGCGTACAATGAGATCGGGGCACCATTCACTCTGGCAACGCCCATGACGATCCCATCGGACGGAGCAGGCCTGGACCTGTCGTCCAGGGGCGGGCGAGAATCGGTTACCAGCGAACCGATTTCGTCAAATGTGCCCGGGTCAACCAGGCGCTCGATTCGCTCTCTGGCAGTCAGTTTGCCGAGCCGGTGCATCGTCTCGATGCCGTCTTTGCAACCGCCCGCCAGATTCTGCCTGCGAACGTCGGCCAACTTGTCGAGATAGCCGTTTATCCATTTTCCCATGCCATCTGCCCCCCCGGGTAAATTCTAACTGCTTCAAGAGAAAAAAATACCCAGACGCTGTTTCAAAAATAGTAGATTACTTTTATAGGTTGAGCCGGTTAAGCCAGTTGCGGCCGTTAAAAAGGGAAAAATGTCTTATTATTTATTTTAACCGGCAAACGGGCTAACGGGTAACGGGCTCAATCTTTGCCCGTTCGATCCCCTTAAAAATGAATTCACATAAATTTTCGGTGATATCATCCGGTGAGATTTCTCGGTCGAATACGACACCGGAAAGGCAGACCTGCTCAATACTGCCGATGATACCCAGCCGAATGAATTTTGGATCTAGATCTTCTCGTATTTCCCTGTTGCGCACGCCTTCTTCAATGATGCGCAGGACCGTATCGCTGTATATTTTTACCAGGTCGTAGGTTTCGCTTTTGTAGTAATCCGGATGGTTCCGGACCTCTAAAAGCAAAATTTTAGCAAATACCCGATTGGTGGCATAAACGTTAATGTGAGACCAGATCAGCTTTCGCAACTTGTTAAGGGCGCCCTTAATCCCCTTCAAATCATTTTCCACCTGAACCTGGTATTGCTCCAGGTATTCCCGTAACACCTGATGCAGTAAATCGCGTTTATCCTTAAAGTATTTATAAATCAGCGCTTCGGTCACCCCGGCCTGTTTGGCGATTTCTGCGGTGGTCACGGCGCCAAATTCTTTTCTTTCGAGCAGTAATTTCAGCGCCTGGGTGATTTTGATACGGCCGGGCGGCAGAGATTTTGCCTTTGATTTATTCGCAGTATTATTTGCAATCAACGGCATCTGAGCCGGTCCTTTCTGCGTCATTTCTTGAGATGGGTTCTAATAGCCTTCCATCTGGGCAATGTAATCCAGCATCACTTCTTCAGCCCCGCCGGCGATTGGCAGACCGCGGGCGTCTCTGAAATACCGGGATATGAGCATTTCATTCATAAAGCCCAAACCGCCGTACATCTGCAGGCATCCGTCCGACACTTCAGTCAGCAGCTGACCGGCCGCGACCTTGCCCATGGAAATTTCCTTGGTTGCATCCAGCCCGGATTCTTTCATCCTGACGATATGATAGACTAACTGTTTTAAGCATTCGATTTCGCTGAGCCAATTGGCCAACCGATGCCGCAACACCTGCCGGCTGATCAACGGTTTGCCGAAAACAACCCGTTTCCTGATATGCTCGACGGTCATGTCGATTATATCTTTGCTGGCAATGTAAGCGAAGGGCAGCAGCGCAAAGCGTTCGTGCTGGAACTGTTGCATCTGATAGATAAAGCCTTCGCCTTCCTTGCCGATTAGATTTCGGGCGGGAATCCGGACATTGTCAAAAAACAGCTCGGCGGTGTCGCTGATATGGGTTCCGAGTTTTTCCAGTTTTCGGCTCACCTTAACGCCGGGCAGATTGGCCGGGACAACCAGCAGGCTGAATGAGTGGTAGCCGGGTTCTTCACTGGTTTTTGCCAGCAGCGTGAAAAAATCGGCCTGGGTGCCGTTGGTGATGTATATTTTGCTCCCATTAACGATATAGTCGTCTCCATCTTTTTTTGCCGTGGTTGCCAGGGCGGCCACATCGGACCCGGCATCCGGTTCCGTGACCGCAATGGCACCGATCATTTCACCGGCGATGGCCGCTTTCAGATAGGTTTTTTTGAGATAGTCACTGCCGAATTCATCGATGGCCGGTGTGGCCATATGGGTCTGTACGGCGATGGCCACGGATAGTCCCAGGGCCTTTATATGACCCAGTTCTTCCAGAAAAATGGTGTCGTACCAGTAATCCAATCCTTGACCGCCATATTCAGGATCATAGCGGATACCTAAAAAATCCAGTTTCCCCATTTTTTTAAACAGGTCCTTGAGCGGCGCAATGCCATCTGCCTCCCATTGGTCGACGTTGGGATTAATCTCTTTTTTCACAAAATCCCCCAGCGCTTTTCGAACCATATCGTGATCTTTGGTGAAATAGATTTGATTGGTATTTTTAATTTTACGGGCCATCTGGGGTGTCGTCCTCGCGTTTTATCGATTCAATTTATGTCAACTATTGTTGTGTCCGACAAATACGTTATAAAATGATCGTCACTCCCGCGCAGGCGGGAGTCCAGATCAAAGACGCCTGGATTCCCGCCTGCGCGGGAATGACGGATGAGTAACACGCCCTGTGCTTAATAATATTTTAGGCAACAGTTCTGGGACACAACACTAAGAATAACCTTCCATCTTGGCGATAATTTCATTCATGATCTCATCGGCCCCGCCGCCGATGGAGATCAGGCGAGCATCCCGGAAACATCTTGAGATCAACATTTCCGCCATATATCCTGAACCGCCGTGCATCTGTAAACATCCATCTGCGATCTTTGTCACTGTTCTGGCGGCAAATAGCTTTCCCATCGAAACCTCACGGGTGACATCCATTCCGGCTTCTTTCATCCTGACGATATGATAGGTGAGCTGCCGCAGACATTCGATTTCAGTCTGCCAACCCGCCAGGCGGTGTCGCAGCACCTGCTTGGCGATCAAGGGTTTGCCAAATACGATTCTTTTCTTAATGTGCTCAACTGTCATGGCGATGGTCTCTTCGGCCGAGACATATGACATCGGGATCGCGGCAAAGCGCTCATGCTGAAACTGCTGCATCTGGTAGATAAACCCCTGGCCCTCCTGGCCGATCAGATTTTCTGCCGGGACTTTTACGTTGTCAAAAAACAGTTCAGCGGTGTCGCTGCTTCTGAGCCCGAGCTTATCGAGTTTTCTACCCACCTTGAATCCAGGGCGGTCTGTGGGAACAACAAAAAGACTGAAAGCGCTATACCCGGGTTCATCGCTGGTTCTGGCCAGCAGGGTTAAAAAGTCCGCCTGGGTGCCGTTGGTAATGTAGATTTTCGATCCGTTGATGACAAAATCATCACCCTGTCGCTGTGCGGTGGTCTTAATGGCTGCCACATCCGATCCGGCATCCGGCTCCGTTACGGCGATGGCGGTGACGGCATCTCCCGCAATAGCCGGTTTTAAATAGGTTTCTTTCAAATACTCGCTGCCGAACTCGGCAATAGCCGGTGTGGACATATGGGTCTGAACTGCAATCGCAACGGGGATCCCGGATCCGTTAATACGCCCCAGTTCTTCTAAAAATACGGTATCGTACCAGTAATCCAACCCCTGCCCGCCGTATTCGGGATCGTATCGGATGCCGAGAAATCCGAGATCTCCCATTTTTTTGAACAGCTCATGAAGCGGGGCTTCACCCCGGGCCTCCCATTCGTCCATATACGGATTGATCTCTTTGTCGACAAATTCCCTTACGGCCTTGCGGACCATTTCATGGTCTTTGTTGAAATAAATCCGGGTTGCCGACTTGGTTTTGGTGGCCATGGGTTTACCCTTGTTTGGCGGATAATGTTGAACAATGGGCGTCGGTGATCAATCCTTGCCCCGGGATTTTAAAAATCCCGCCACGATTTCCTTGAGTTCCGGCGTTTGAATCCGGATGGCCTGGTGGGCGGCTTCCCAATCCAGAATATCTTTCAAAGATTTGTCAAAGCTGTTGTTTAGCCCGGCCTTGATTAACCCCATTGCCGCCAGGGGTTTTAAAGCCAGGTTGCCGGCCAGGGCGGCGACTTCATCATCCAGTTTTTCGTCCGGAACCGATTTGTAGATCAGGCCGATCGAGGCGGCGGTTTTCCCGTCTATTTCGTTGCCAAGCAGGGCCAGTTCTCTGGCCTTGGCCAAACCCACCAGCCGGGGAAGGAAATAGGTGCCGCCCGCATCAAGAACGGCGCCGATATGGACAAAAATCTCACAGAATTTGGCATCATCGGCGGCAACGACAAAATCACCGGCCAGCGCCAGATTGGCGCCCGCGCCGTAAGCCGCGCCCCTGAGCGCTGCAATAATGGGCTGGGGCATTTCGCGCAGCGTTGTGATGATATGGCTCAGATGGCGCATGCCCTCGAGCCATTGATGGGGAGCAACGACATTGGCCAGCAGAGACATATCGGCGCCTGAAGAAAAATTTTTACCGGCGCCTTTGAGCACCACCACCTTGATATCATCTTCAGCCGCAATCTGGTTCACTGCCGCCTTTAATTCAACGATAAGTGCTTCATTCATGGCGTTCATGACCTCCGGGCGGTTAAGCACCAGGGTGCATATCGTGTCTTTTTTTTGGATGCGTACCGTGTTGGCCGACATCATCAATCCCCCTTCGATTGGTTAAGATGACTTGTTTACCAAAGACATTAACACTTAAATGGGTTAGTGAAATTCACTTACTGATCGATTATGCGTATAAAACAGATAATTTTTAATAAATTAATAAAGTTAGTGAATATCACTCACTCTATTTTGTCAAGTGGTTTTTTAATAAAAATTTTCCCATGGAGATTCAGCGTGGCGTGCACCCGACGGCGAAACCCGATGCCGGGTGGCGGGGAGTCGAAGAAAAATAGATGGGAATTGCAGCGGCAGTCTGAAGTGCCGAAGCCTGAAATAGGGGCGGTTGTGTGTCTGAAGTTTGCCAGCACCCCTGCCCACTGATGCTCGCGGTGTCTGGAATCATACGTGAACCATACCTCGGTCAGATCCAACGCCGGGCGCAAGTAATCAATGTGCCAGTGAGGTCTTTCGGAAATTTTCACATGATGGGCGATGCGGGCGGTGAGTCCGCCGGGGCCGAAGGCGCTGCCGACATACACGTAGAAACCGCTCTGAAGGTGAAGTGGGCCGAGTTTACCCACTTCAATCCGCTGACCGGAAGCGCAGGCCATGACTAAAGCATATGTGCCATGTTTTGCCAGCATTTCTTAATACATTTTAGATTAATTGAAAATATGAAATCATTTTCTATTAAATATGGTAGCTTGATAAATTCGAAAATCGAAATCCGAAACAAATCCGAATGTCAAATGATCAAAATTCTAAACGTGTTAAACATTTGAATTTAGGATTTTAAAAATTGTTTCGAATTTCGAAATTCGTGCTTCGAGATTACACTCCCATACTTTAATATAGCTGACAAAGTTTCGGCCAGGCCTGAAAATTATTGAATGTCTAAAGTTAATTTGCCATATAACCTTTCCGTATTCTCCGAAACAGCGGCAATGACCGCTTCTTCAGCGATATCTTTGAGGGCTGCAATGGTCTTGACGGATTGCCAGATATTTGCCGGTTCATTGCGCTCGGCTGGAGAGGAGCCCAAAACCGGGCTGTCGGTTTCGATCAGCAGACAGGAGAGGGGTAGCTGCCTGACCAGTTTTTGTTTCTGGCGGGAACGAACGACAGAAGGCGGAATTGAAAAAAAGTATCCGGCCTCAACCGCCGGCAGCGCCGCAGCGGCTTTACCGTCAAAGGCATGCATTTGAACCCGGGCGGCATTGTTTTCAAGTAACAGCGCGATCGCATGGCGCCCGGCGGAGCGGGAGTGGATGTTCAGCGGCAGATTCAGTTCCCTGGCTATTTCAATAAATCGTATGAGTATTTCTCGCTGCAGCGCCTTTTGCGGCGCTTCCTTGACGACCCAGTAATCCAGGCCCACTTCACCGATGGCGACTAAGCGAGAATGGTTTTGGTGAATAAAGTCTGCCATCTCGTCTGCCTGGTTTAGGTCTAAGACAGTCGGATAAAGCCCTGCCGCTGGTTTTAGCATCGGATACTTCTGGGCCAGCTCAAGGTTCTTGCGTGCATCGGAAAGATTTTCGCCAACAGCAATAAGGGCAGCCACACCGGCCTTGCGGGCCCGCTCCAACACCTCAGCTCTGTCTTT